>DATBBD010000021.1:0-3259 GCA_036271175.1 Polyangiaceae bacterium
AGCGTGTCCCACGGCAAGAGGAGCGCCATGGCGAGATCGAGCGAGAGGTAACAAACGTAACACGTACCAAGCGCCCACGCCGAAAGCGGACCGCCGTAGACGACGCCTGCCGCGCCGACCAAGCCGACCGTCGTCAGCCCGCGAAGCATCCCGTCACTCGCATCGATCCAGAGCAAGGTCGGGAAGTAGAAGAACCGACGCCACGTCGGAAAATCTTTCCCGAGCTTCTCGAGACGCCGACGGATCGGCAGGATGCTGCCTTTGCCGACGGCGGGTACCACTTGTACCGAAAGCGACGCGAAGGAGATCAACAGAACGAGGCCAATTCCACGCTCGAAGAGGCCCCAAACCAAGAGCGGCGCGAGTGACCAGGAGGTGCCCAAGTAGCCATCGTACGACGCCGCCCGAACCAAAGGGAGAGACGATCGCTCGATCGGGTCTCGCGTTCATGGCGTGCTCGGTGCATTGGGTCGACCTCCGACGCGGCGAGAGCTGGTACAAAGTGGGCATGGCATGCGGAGCGGCAGGTTAATTTGCGGCCGTTGACCGATCGCGTCGCGGTGGTGACGGGCGCCGGCGCCGGCATCGGGCGCGCCATGGCGCTCGAGTTCGCTCGCAAGGGCATGCACGTGGCGCTCGCAGACGTCGATGAAGCGCGTCTCGCGGAGACAGCCGCAGAGGTACGGGCTCTCGGACCACGCGCTCTGTCGCTGGTGACCGACGTCAGGCAACTCTCGGCCGTCGAGAGCTTGCTCGAACGAACGGTCGCGGAGCTCGGCGGCTGCCACCTCGTTTGCAACAACGCGGGCGTCTTTCACGGCGCGTCGCTTCTCGAGACGCCGGCGTCGGAGTGGCAGCGAGTCATCGACACCAATCTCTGGGGTGTCATCCACGGTTGTCGCGTTTTCGGAGCGTATTTCGTCCGTCAGCGCGAGGGGCACATCGTCAACACGGCCTCCGCGGCGGGGCTATTTCCTGCCCCCGGGATGGGTTCCTATTCGACGACCAAGTACGCGATCGTCGGGCTCAGTTTGCAGCTTCGCTGGGAGCTCGCGGCCGACCACGTCGGCGTCACCGTGCTGTGCCCCGGCGTGGTTCGGACGGGCATCGGCACAGCGAAGGGAGCCGGCCTCGAGCACCTCGACATCACCACTATGGTGAAGCGCTCACCGCTCCCTGAGGGGCTCGCGAGGAAGGTCGTGCGAGCGGTTCTGTCGAATCGACCGTTGGTGCGCTATGGCCCCGATTCGTATTTTTTCAGCCTGCTCCGCCTCTTGCCGTTGTGGCTCGTCGATCCGCTCGGGCGTTTCGTCGGTAGGACCGCGCTCTCGGTCGTAAGACCGAAGCTCCCGCCGAAAAGCGACTGACGGCCGCGCGCCTCGCGAGGTGATCGGAAGTGCGCCCCGACGCGAGCGCGGCCGCGCCGCGTCGCGGGGGTCGACTCACGTCGGAAGCGCGGCTGTTCCCCCCGCGACCGCCCGCAGGGGCGCCGTTTTTACGATTTTTGGCCGTTCGCGACGCCGGCGGCCCGAGGACGGGCGCTTGGGGGGGACCGCGCGGAGGCGCGAGGGGGGGCACAGTTCAGAATGCAATCTCGAGGACGATCTTCGTCCAGCCGTGCTGCGCATAGTGACTCGGCAACCACGCCACCATGAGCCGCTGTAGCCGGTCTCAACGAGGCGAATTGGGACACCGCAACGAGCGTGTCGATGCCGTTCGCGGGTTGAAAAAAGTTCGGCGGCCCTTTAGTAGCGGGGAGTGGTCGATTCGCCGCTCCGGTTCGCGCTCGGCGGCGCGATCGTTCTACGTAGGACCCTAAAATGGGTGTGCGTCATTGCGCTTCTCTTCGTAGCGCCTGTGGCGCGTGCGGCGCCCGTCGCGCCCGTAACCGACGACTCGGAGCCAACGCCCGCTTACCTGAAAGGCGTCGGCATCGACGAGCACCTCGGCGCGAAGCTGCCGCTCGAGCTTGCGTTTCGCGACGAGCACGCGCGGGCAGTGCGGCTCGGGGACTACTTCGACGGACAGCATCCGGTCATCCTCACCTTGAACTATTCGCGCTGCCCGATGTTGTGCAGCCTCGAACTCGAAGGGCTGGTGAAAGGACTCAAAGCGCTCGCGTGGACCGCGGGCAAGGAGTTCCGCATCGTCACGGTGAGCATCGACCCCACCGAGACTCCGGACATCGCGGCCGGCGCGCAGCGCCGCTACCTCCGCGACTACGGCCGCGACGCGGGCGACGGTTGGCACTTTCTGTCGGGTACCGAGGCGAACATTCACGCGCTCGCGAAGGCCGCGGGGTTCAACTACCGCTACGACGAAAAAGCCAAGCAATTTTATCATGCAGCGGCGCTCATGGTCGTCACGCCGAACGGAGCGCTCGCGCGTTATTTGTATGGCGTCGCGTTCACGCCGGAAACGCTCCGGCTCGCGCTCGTCGAATCATCGGAGGGCCATATCGGGACGACGATCGACCGCTTCATCCTGTATTGCTGCGCCTACAATCCGAAGCAGGGAAGCTACGCGGCCGTCGCGAACCGCGTGATGAACCTTGCGTGTTTGGTCGTTCTGATTTTCTTGGTCGCGTTGCTTCTGTATTTTTGGGCGCCCGAGATGCGGAAGCGGTGGCGAAAGAAGCACGACGACGAGTCCGGGCACGCGCACTGAAACTCGCGGGCGGATCAACGGAGAACGACGAGCAGGACCGCCACCAGCGTGGCGACTGCGACGAGCAGGAACAGCGCGGCGCCGATCATCGAACGGCGTAGCGCGGTCCGGCGTTGCTCGACGCTTTGCGCTTCAGCCTTCGTGCCGCGCGGAGGTCCGTCGGGGCCGGCGTCGATGGCCATCTTCATGAGCTCGGCGAGATGCAGCGCGTGACGCTCGGTACCTTGAGCGATCTGCGTGCGACAGCTGAAGCCGTCCGCGACGACGATGGTGTCGTCTTCCGTGGCGCGGATCTTCGGGAGCAAGACGCGTTCGCCGACGGCCTGCGAGACGTCGTATTTGCCCGCCTCGAATCCGAAGGAACCGGCCATGCCGCAACAGCCCGACTCGAGCACCGTCGCGTCGAGCTCCATGGCCGCGAACGCCGCTTTCTCGGCGTCGAACCGCATCACGGCCTTGTGGTGGCAATGGCCCTGAACGACCGCCTGCCGGCGAAGTTTCGGGATCCGGTCCTTCGCGTGCTCGGTCGTGAACTCGCTGAACAGGACGGTGAGCTCGCGGAGGCGCTTCGCTTCGAGCCGATGGGGTAGGA
>DATBBD010000022.1:0-8257 GCA_036271175.1 Polyangiaceae bacterium
GCCGAAGTGTCGCGCCTCCTCGTCGCCGATGGTTGGCTCGCGTTCACGACGTGGGAAGCGAACCCGAAAGTGCCGGTGCCGGAAGCGATCGAAGCGCGTATCGTTCGCGATTATCGGCCGGTCCTCGAGAGCGCGGGCTTCGTCGTCGAGCTCATCGAAGAACCCGTCGGGTGGCTCGAGCGGCAGCTCGCCGTCTATCGCGGCATCGTCGCCGAACGCGCGGCGCTCGTTCACGAGCTCGGCGAAGCGCCGGCCGCCATGATTCTCGAAGAAGCCGTCGGTGAACCGGAGCGGCTCGAGCTCGGCCGCGCCCGGCGCGTGTTCGTGCTGGCCCGGCGAGCCCTGTCGTCTTCGAATCCGCGCGGAGCAGGCTGATTTGCCAGCTCGGCTCTCGCGAGCGGCGCTGCTCGGCGGTCGCACTCCCAAGGTCTTTCGCGGGTCGAGCGAACGGGCCGTCGCGCCGTCGGAAACGCTCGCTCGCGTCGCGCCACTTTTGTCGCGATTCGGGATCACGCGCGTCGCGAACGTCACCGGTCTCGATCGCATCGGGGTACCCGTCTACCAAGCCATCCGACCGAACGCGCGCTCGCTGTCGGTGTCGCAAGGCAAGGGAGTCGACGCCGCGTCGTCGAAGGTCTCGGCGATCATGGAAGCGATCGAGCTCTCTTACGCCGAGCGTCCGACCTTGCCGCTTCGCCTCGGCGCGTACGACGAGCTTGCCGCGGAGGGTGCGGCCGATCCGATGGAGTTGCCGCTCAGTCGACCGAGCGCGTACCGAGTCGGGCATCCACTTCTCTGGGCGCCGGCGAGCGACGTGTCGTCGGACGGCGACGCTTGGGTTCCGTTCGAGCTCGTGCACGCGTGTGCCACGGCGCCGCTCATCGCGGGCAGCGGCTGTTTCGTGCGCTCGACGAACGGGCTCGCGTCGGGAAACACCGGCGCGGAAGCCGTACTGCACGGGCTCTGCGAGGTCGTCGAACGCGACGCGCTCGCGCTCTTCGCGGCGCGCTCCGCCGAATTTCGCGACGCCGGGCGCCTCGACCTCGACACGGTCGCCGACGCTACCTGTCGCGAAGCGCTCGCGCGCTTCGACCGCGCGGAGTTTTCCGCGTTCGCGTGGAACGTCACGAGCGACGTCGGCATTCCGGCGGTTCACGTGTTGCTCGCCGATCGATCGCGCGAGGCGGCGCTGAATCCGTCACCGTCGGCGCTCGGTTCGGGGTGCCACCCGGTGGCCGCGACGGCGCTCTTGCGCGCGCTCACCGAGGCCGCACAAGGCCGACTCGGCGTCATCGCCGGCTCGCGCGACGATCTGACGCGCACGCGCTACGCGGCGATGCAATCGAGCCTCGCCGACGAACGGTTTCGTCGCGAAGCAGAGCGCGCCGGCCTCCGGAATTTCCGGGAGCTGCCGTCGTTCGAAGCCGACTCCGTCGAAGGTGACCTCGCGCACGTGCTCGCGCGCCTCGCCGCCGTCGGGTGTCCGCGCGTCCTCGCCGTGGACCTCAGCGGCGACGACGTTCCGTTCGTCGTCGTGCGCGTCGTCGTACCCGGGCTCGAAGGGCCATCGAATTCGCCCGCCTATTCGCCGGGGCGGAGAGCGAGAGCGGTCTCGTGAACGCCGTCGTGTTCCTCGGACCGACGCTCTCCGTCGAGGCCGCTCGCCGCGAGCTCGACGCGGAATATTGGCCGCCGGCGGCGCAAGGCGACGTTCTCGCGGCGCTCGCGTCCGGACCGCGCGCCATCGGCATCGTCGACGGGTTCTTCGATCGCGTCCCGTCGGTCTGGCACAAAGAGATCCTCTTCGCGCTCGAGTCGGGGTGTCATGTTTTCGGAGCAAGCAGTATGGGCGCCCTGCGCGCCGCTGAGCTCCATGACTTCGGCATGCGCGGCGTGGGCGAAGTCTTCGCGGCGTATCGAGACGGCGCGCTCGAAGACGACGACGAAGTGGCGGTGCTGCACGGCGACGCCGATTCGGGGTATCGCGAAATGTCGGACGCGATGGTCAATATCCGCGACGTCGTGGTTCGGGCGCGCGAAGCGTCATTGTTCGACGCAAAGACCGCCGCTGAGCTCCTCCGGGCGGTCAAGTCGATGCACTACCCCGAACGGAGCTTCCGCGCGGTCACGGCCCTGATGCGGCAAGGCGGCTTGTCGGAGACCGTGATCGAAAATTTCGAATCTCTGGTGTCGCGCACCGTCCCGTCGAAGCGTCGCGACGTGTTCGCTCTCCTCGCCGAGATGCGCCGCTTCCTCGAGACCGATCCGCCGCCGCACGTCCCGTCGTTCCGCGTCGAACCCACGGTATTTTTCGAAGCGCTGCGCGCCGAGGTCGCCGCGCGGGCGCCGCTCGCCCGCACCTGAAGCGTCGAAGCCGGCACGCCGGATCGGCCGGCGGCGCTATCAGGTGTTCGGCTGGCGATAAATGCCGACCGTGACGAGGAGCGGCATCAACGTCAGGAAGATCCCCCCGATGATGCCGGGGCGCGCGCTCTCCTTGAGGCCCTCGGCGACCATGCGCGCAAACTGCGCGTCCGTCGTCCGCGCAGGATCTTGGACCCACTGAAAAGTGGCGGCGAGATCCGTCCAGGTCGCCAGCACGACGGTTGCACCGAGCGTCACCCAGAGCCCCACCGCGATCGCGAACCCGCGCGGGTCCGGCTTCGCGGCGAACCGCCCGCTGACGAACAGTCCGACCAGCCCGAGGACGAACGCCGGCCACATCCCGGCCCCGCCCTCCCGCATCATTTCCATGAATCCCGGCATCTCCATGAGTTCACCTTCGCGCTCTAGAGACTTCTCTCATTCTCGTTCATCTTGTCACGCGAAGCCGACCTGTGGACACCCCGTCCCGCACAGGTGCCGCTTTTTTCCGTGGGCCGCTGAACTTGGTGCGGCGTGGCGCAGGCGCGGGGCCCGCGGCGCCGTGGTTCCGACGATTGCGACTTTTGGGGCGCGACACTACATCCGTCCATCAATCAAATGCGCATGTGCGCAGGCGCACACCCTCGAATCAGGAGCACACGATGAAGCTGAAGCGATTGGGGAGAACGGGTCTTCAGGTTTCCGAGCTCTGTCTCGGAACCATGACGTACGGCGGCAAGGGGTTCTGGGCAGTCATCGGCAAACTCGGCCAAGACGAGGTGCTACGTCAGCTCAAGACCGCGATGGACGCGGGCGTCAATTTCATCGACACCGCGGACGTCTATCACGAGGGCGAAAGTGAGCGCCTTCTCGGCCAAGCCATCAAGGCCGGCGGCATTCAGCGACAATCGTTGGTCATCGCGACGAAGGTGCGCGGCCGCGTCGGCGAAACCCCGAACGACGTCGGCTTGTCGCGGAAGCACATCTACGACGCGATCGACGCGAGCCTCCAGCGTCTCGGAACCGACCACGTCGATCTGTATCAAATCCACGGAGTCGACACGGTGACGCCGATCGAAGAAACCGTCGACGCGCTCGACGACATCGTCCGCGCCGGCAAGGTGCGTTACGTCGGCTTCTGCAACTTGCCCGCGTACAAAGCGATGCAAGCGCTCGCCATCGCCGAGCGTACCGGCGCGGCCCGCTTCGTCAGCGCGCAGATGTTCTACACGATCGCCAGCCGCGACATCGAGCGCGAGATCGTGCCGCTCGCACAGGAAGAAGGGCTCGGCATTTTGCCGTGGTCGCCGCTCGCCGGCGGGCTATTGAGCGGCAAATACAAGGACGGCGGGGCCGCCCCTGAAGACGCGCGCCGCGCGAGCTTCGACTTTCCCATCGTCGACAAGCCCCGCGCGTTCGCGTGCGTCGAAGCGATGCGTCCGATCGCCGCCGCGCACGGCGTCAGCGTTGCGCAAATTGCGCTCGCGTACTGTCTCCACAAGCCGTTCATCACCAGCGTCATCATCGGCGCAAAAACCCAAGACCAGCTCGTCGACAACCTCGCCGCGACCAAGGTGAAGCTCACCTCGGACGAGCTCGCCGCGCTCGACCGAGTCAGCGCGCTTCCCGTCGAGTATCCGGGTTGGATGGTCGAATTCCAGAATCGCGATCAGCGCATCGAATTCGGAAAGGATTGAGTCATTCCCAGGTGACGGCCATGCGGCGTAGCCAGGCGTCGCTGCCGCTCTCGTCGGCGTAGAACACGTCGAGCCCGACGGGTTCAGGCGCCACCGCGTCGCGCGGGCGCGCGAGCAACTGGACGAGCCGCTCGGCGCGAAGATCGCCGGTGGGCTTCCACACGAAGGCGTCCAGCCCGCCCGCGTCCCCGTCGGTGACCGCCGCCACGATGCGACAAGCGTCTTGGCCGCACGAAATCCCCACGCCTTCCGGCGAACCGGTGAGCGGCACGGCACCGATGGAATCCGGGGAGGGTTCGCCGCCGGAGTCGAGTTCGGCGACCATGAGCGACCCCGGCTGATCCTCGGCGCCCGGCGGCGCATCTTCGATCCACGTGACGACCGCGCCGTCTGCGAACGGCGCGATGCTCGGTGATTCGGAGTGAGCCGGCGTGGTCGCCACCGGCCGCTCGGGGCCGACGGGGACTAAGTCCTTCGACGCGATCCGCTGCGCGAAGATGTCCGCGACGCCGGATACCGGACCGCGCGCGTCGGACCACACGGCGATCACGTGGTCGCCGCGCGTGCAGAGTTTCACGCCGGTCGCCGTCGACGCGCCGGCGCCGAGCGCGCGCTCGGGCACGACGGGTTTCAACGTCGCGTCGATTTTCGTCAAGTACACCTGCGACGCGCCGCTGCGCTCGTCGATCCAGGCGACCACGAAGGCGTCTCCCGTGTACGTCGCGGCGACGTCGCTGACGCCGCCCTTGGAATGCGTGAGCATTTTTTGCGCGCGCTTTTTCCCGTCGGGCCCGACCAGCGTGACGAACACTTCGGGCTCTTTGTTGTCGATGCCGACCCAGGCCACGAGCGCGTCGCCGCGCGCCGGGTCGCCGGCCACGACGGAAACGCCGCCCTGTGATTGTGCGCGATAAGACAGGATCACCGGATCGCCGGGCTCGCCTTTGTCGGCGACGGGTTGGACGCGAACGACGCCGCGAATCGGTTCGTATTTGCCGTCGGGCGCGGCCTTGTTCGAGCGCGTGAACGGCGTCGCGGGGTCGAAGTAGCTCACCGACGCGATGAGCGTCTCATCGCCGACGCGCGCCGTCGACAGATCCGCGATCGAGTCGGTCTTCGAAATCGCCGCCACTTGATCGGCGCGCGGTTTCGGCGAAGCAGCGAGGCTGCGCGCCGCGGGCCGATAAGCGCCGCCGAGCGAACCGAGCTCGAGCGCAAAGACGGGCGCCGGCGTCTCGAGCACATCGGCGAGCCCGAGACATCCACTGGCGTGACAGGTGAGCCCCCAAGCCTGATCGGCGAAGGCGCCGGCGCGATTCCCGATGCGAACGGGTTCCGACGCGACGAGGCCGAGCGAAGCGTCGAACTCGACGAACGCAGGAACCGGATCCATCGACGCGCACGCCGCTCCCGCTTTGCACGCCGGCGCGTAGGTGAGCGCGGCGACGCCCCGACCCGTCGAGGCGAACTCGGGGAGCGTGCCGTCGACCTTGGCCATTCGCACCAGACCGGCTGCATCGCCGATCGTGCCGTCACCCCCGAGCGCCGCGACGCGGATCGCGCGGCCTCCGAGCGGCTTCTCGATCGCATTTTCGACGGCGAGATACGCCGAGCCGCCGGCGTTCGCGCCCGGCACGATGCGGAGCATCGCCTGGGGACCGAAGGGGCGCCCGAGCGGCGCGGGCTGCTTCACCACCGTGCCCGTGGCGGCGTCGACCACGGCGCCGTAGATCCGCGGCTCGAGCCCGTGATCGTCCGTCCACGCGAGCACGAGGTGGTCGCCGATCTTCGTGAAATCGAGATCCGGCTCGGCCGTCACGCCGTCGCTGACCGTCACTGATTTTTTCGACAGGCGTCCCTCGACGTCGGCGAAATAGACGCGAATCGGCCCTGGATCTTTCCGGCTCTTCCCGGCTTCGACCACTGCGATGGCCACACCGTCCGGAGTCGCGGTCGCTTGCCACGAGCGTGCGTTGGCCAATAGCGGAGTCGGGTCGCCCTTGGCTTCGCCCGTCGCGCCGAGCTCCACCGCGAAGAGCTGGGCGCGATCCTCGGTGCGCACCGCCCACATCGCGAGCGCGCCAGCGGCCGTCGGGATCGCGTCGACCCACACCACATCGCCGAGCGACTGTGCGAGCGGCGACGGACCGCCGCGAAGCTCGCCGCTCGGGCCGAGCGCCAGAACATCGACCCGCGAACCCGAAAACTCGCGCGAGCTCGTCACGAGAACGAACCCTTTGGACGCCCCGCCGAGAGGCTTCACCGCCACCAAGTCCACCTCGGGCGCCGCGTCGGCGACGATTTTCGGTTCGCCGTGCGCGGCGTCCGGGCCGGTCAGCGGCGCGGTGAACCATTTGCGTTTGCCGTTCGCGAGCGCCGCCCATGCCGCGATCGTCCCCTCGGCGCGATCGCCGACGTAGGGCCCGAACGTGCCGGCAGGGACGAGCGCGAAGCGGCGTCTGGCGAACGCGTCGCCCGGCGCTGCTTGCGCTGCCGCTGCGTGCGGCGGCTCTCGGTGAATGGGCGCCCGAGTCGGCGGCGTCGCTCCCGATTTGGAGCACGCAACTGCGGTGAGCAGCGAGATTCCGAGGCACGAGCCGAGCTTCACGGAGGGGGACGTTACGAGCAGAGTCCCTTCGACGCCAGTCCCCGGTGACGGATTGCCGACTACCATCGGCGAGCGTGACCCTGGCTCAGCGGCTGCTCATCGCCATCGGCATTCTCACGATCGCGACGACCGCGGCGCTCGCGTTCGGCGTGCGAGAGGCGCTTCGCGTCGCCGAGGAAGAGCGCTTTCAAACCCAGTTCGAGAGCGCGGTCACCGGGCTCGAGTCGGAGCTCGGAGACGAGATCCGGAATCTGCCGGTGTTGCTCGCGCCGCTCTGCGACCACGACCCGGTGCTCGACGGTGCCCTCGTCGATCTGAAGAGCGGGCAGCTCGACGCGGGCGAGCGATTGTCGATCAGTCTCCGCGTTCCAGAGCTCGCCAAGGCGCTCCGCCTCGACGAGCTCGTCCTTCTGACGAGTCACGGCGAGATCCTCGGCTCGGGACCCGAGAGCGCGCGCGTCGGGGAGCGCGATCGAAAGCTCGCAGACGAGCTCCGCGGCGACCCGCATCAAGCCAAGGTTCGGACCGTCGGCGGCGCGCCGGCGATCGAGGCGCATTGCGTGCGATCGAGCGGAACGGTGAGCCTCGGTCTTTACGGCGCACGCCGACTCGAATCGATTCTCGAGCGCGTCGGCGGTCGAGAGGGGCTCACCTTGTCACTCGGTGCGCCGGCAAATCGGGCGGACGTCCTGACGCGGACCGTGACCTTGCCGATCCTGCGCGGAACGACGGTCACCGCGACGCGTCCGCTCGATTCGCTCCGCGAAGCGCTGCATCGTCTCGACGTCACCATCTTCGTCGTCGGTTCGGCGACGTTCTTCGCGGCGCTGCTCTTTGCCGGGCTCCTGTCGCGCGGGCTGGCGCGGCCCATCGTGAGTCTCTCGGCGCAAGCGCGACGCGTCGTCACCGGCGAGCCGGTCTTCGTCGTCGGCAAGGGCGGCCGCGAGCTCGAGGAGTTCGCCGCGGCGTTCAATCAGACGATCCGCGATCTCGTCGCGCTCCGAAAGCGGCTCGCAGCGACCGAACGCATCGCGGCGCGTCGCGAGATCGCTCGCCGGGTCGCGCACGAAATAAAAAATCCGCTCGCGCCGATCCGCGCCGCCGTGGAGACGCTGCGCCGACTCCGTGCGAGAAACGATCCGGCCTTCGACGAATACTTCGACGAAGCGACGCGCACGGTGCTCGACGAAGTGAACCGCATCACGAACATCGTGCAGGAGTTCACGAGGTTCGCACGATTGCCGGCGCCGCATCCGAAGCCGATGGACCTCGAGCAAGCGGTGCGCGACGTGGTTCGCTTGCACGAGTCCGCGGAGGCACCCATCGTCGTCGTCGTGGCGGCGCGAACCGGTCCACTCAACGCCGATCGTGACCAGGTCGTTCAAGTCCTCACGAACCTGGTCCAGAACGCCCAGGACGCCGTCGGCGCCGTGGCTCACCCGAGCATCACCGTCTCGGTCGGCCCGGCGGAAGGCGCGCCCGAACGCGTTCGCCTCGCCGTCTCCGACAACGGCCCAGGCGTCTCCGCGGAAATGCGTGAGCGGCTGTTCGAGCCTTACGCGACGACCAAGGAGCACGGTACCGGGCT
>DATBBD010000023.1:0-1684 GCA_036271175.1 Polyangiaceae bacterium
CTTCTGGCGTGGTGGGGGCCGCGACCGGTTACTTGCGAAAGTGCGGAGGTCGATCTGCGCGTCGGCGGCCAATATCGCATCGTCAATCGTCTCCCCGACGGCAAGACGATCACCATCGCGGGCGATTTTCGACAAATCGACTCACCGAACAAGCTCGTCTACACGTGGTGCATGGCCGACGGCGTCGAAGAGTCGTCGCTCGTCACCGTTCGCTTCGAAGCGCGCGCACAGGGCACCGAAGTCATCATCGTGCACGAACAAATCCCCAGCGATCCCGTGCGCGAATCGCACGTCGGTGGGTGGAACGGCTGCCTAGACAGCCTCACTCACTACGTGGGCGAGCGCGACTGAGCCTGCTCGATTTGAAACCGCTTCGGCGTCGAGCCCGTCCATCGCTTGAACGCGCGACTGAATGCGCCCGGATCCGAGAACCCGACGGCGTCGGCCGTCTCTTGGATCGATCGCCGCTCATCGGCGAGGAGTTGTTTGGCGAGGAGTGCGAGCGCGCCTTCGACGACCGCGTGATAGGACGCGCCCTCCTCGTGGAGGCGCCGGCGCAACGTCCGCGGGCTGAGACCGAGCGCCTGCGCCGCGGCGCGCATGTCTCGCCGATCCGGCGTGCTGAGACCGAGCACATGGTCACGCACTCGCTCCGCGTACGTCGAAGTCCGAGCAAGTCGAGCGACGCGCTTCGCCGCCTGAACCTCGAGCGCCGCATGAAACTCCGGATCGTGGTTCGGTTGACCCGCGTCCATCAACGCGCGATCGAGGACTAAGCCGGTGAATGATTGCTCGAACCGTTCGGTCCCGTCGAAGGTGCGAGCGTACTCTTCACGGTACGCGGGCGCGGCGTAGTCGAACGCGACGTACTCCGGCAGCGACCCCCGCGCGAAGTAGCGCATCATTCTGTAACAGCCGGTCATCACGACTTCGGCGCGAAGGCGGCGACACCTCGCCGAGGTCGCCCGAACGTCGCACGCGAGCGTCACCGTGCGATCGTTTTCCTCGAGGCGCCACACCGGGCGGTCGACGAGCAGGCGGTGAAAACGGAGGAGCCCGTCGATCCCACTTCGCAGCGACGTCGCGTGCACCACCAGGTGCGCTGCCAGATTGTACGTGGGGGCGCTCGCGTCGTGTCCCATGTGCAAGCCGAGCGCGGGGTCACCCGTGAGCTCGAGCGCCAGCTCCTGAAGCGCTTCGTATTCGTCGAGCTCGAGGCGTCCCTCGACGTCGTCGAGCCTCCGGGGGTCGAATCGAGCGAGCCCCAAGAATCGATCGCGACTCACTCCCGCTTTTTCGACGGCTTCCACGAGACCTCGAAGGAGGAGGACTGAAACGGCCATATTCGTCTCTCGATGGCGGCGACCCGGGAACGTCGTCGGTCTGCCCGGCCGACGACGAACTTCGCCCTGAGATTATTGGCGCGTCGTTCCTTTCGTTATCAATCCCACCCGAGAGGACGCGCACTTTTCGGGCGCATCGCGTCAGGCGAGGGGATTTCCGTCGAGGTCGTTTGGGTGGTAGCTCCCTAGGCGGACGCGACCGTCGGCGACACGGCTCAGTACACCGCCAGCTTGTACAGCGTAGGCCCGGACGCAGCATCGGGATCGACCCAGAACACCGCGTTCGGCGCGAGCGCGAGGTCGAAAATCATGGCCGCACTCGGCGCGAGCAACTTGGGAAC
>DATBBD010000024.1:0-8898 GCA_036271175.1 Polyangiaceae bacterium
GTTCCCTGGTCGCCACACGCGAACTCGGTGAGCCAGATCGGTCGATCGTATTTCTTGAAGTCCGCGACGTAGCCCGTCAGCGCGCTCTTCGAGCAAGCGTACCAATGGATCGCCACGTAATCGATCTTGCAGTTTTCACACGCTGCGAAAAACTGATCCATCCAATCGACGGGATTGGTCACGTTGCACCCGCCGCCGCAATAATTCACCGCGGGCGAGACGATGGAGAGGTTTCGTCGCGACGCGATTTCTTCGACCTTCGGCCAGAGTGCGGCGGCCGCAGCCGGGGTCAAGTTCGCTTGCGACGTGAAATTGGGCTCGTTGAACCCGAGCAAGAACTTCGCGCCAGCGGGGATTGTTTGCACGACTTTGTCGACGTCGAAGTTGCCGTTCCATAGCATGGGAACGTATTCGACGCCGAGCTTCTGGTAGTCGTTCGCAACGCCGGAAGGCGGCGTCGACGACCAGTTGTAGAACCACGACACGCCACTCGAGAGCGCCGTCATGTCCGCGGTGGCGCCCGCCGGATCGAATCCATACGCGACGCCGCGTTTGCACGCGCTCGTCTTCGGAGCTGAACCGTCCATCGATGTGGTCGAAGAAGTCCCACCGTTCGCCGGGGGCGATCCGCCGTTCGCCCCCGAGCCGCCTCCGTTCCCTCCGGCGACTCCGCCGGCCGCGCCCGTGGAACCGCCGTCGGCCGAACCGCCGTTCGCGGCGCCGCTCGTCGAACCGCCTCCGGCGTTCAGGCCCCCGCCGGTCGCGCCGCCCGTGTTGCTCGGGCTCCCTCCCGCGCCGCCTCCGTTGCTCGGTGCTCCGCCGCTGCTCGTCGGTGTCGGTTCGCTGCTTCCCGCCGCGCCGGACGATCCCGATGCGCCTCCGGTGCCGCCCAGCGCAGAGCCGGAACTCGAGCCGCACGCGCTCGCGACGAAAGTCAGGGGCACCAAGATCGGAATGAGGAGGCGCATCGCCGCACATTTCACACCAGATCATTCCGTTCGTCCATCCGACGTGGAGCGACGATGTGCGTTCGCGTCGAAGCGATGAACCGCAACGAGGCGCGCTCGAATCGTGCACACGTGTTCGTCGCGAGCGCGCTCCGCCGGCGCGCTTCAAAAATGAAGACCGGGGCCGACCGTGAAATCGAGGTCCGTTCCCACCGTGGATCCCGAACCCGACAAGAGCTGCGATTGCGCGGAGTCGAACGAAGTCACCGTGTTCGGAAGATCTCGGAGCGCGACGCCGTGGCGCGCCAAAAAGAGCACTTCGGCCGTGGCTCGGACGCCTACCGAGAAGTACTTGGAGAAGAAATAATCCACGCCGAGCCCGAGGCGCAGGTTGGCGCCGTCGACGTTGATCCCTTGGCTCA
This sequence comes from Polyangiaceae bacterium, assembly GCA_036271175.1. GTDB lineage: Bacteria > Myxococcota_A > Polyangia > Polyangiales > Polyangiaceae > DASZVB01. The sequence goes on from DATBBD010000024.1 coordinate 1,370, forward strand.
GTCCCTGGATGGCATCGGAGAGACCCCCGATGACGCTGTAGCCACCGCCGAGGACGAGGTACGCCTCGACTTTGTCGAACGGGATTCGAAGCCCGAGCTCCGCGTCGACGCTGTAGAGCTGAAGCGGGTTCTGCGTGTCCCCGCCGAGAAACGCGACGCCGCCGCGAAGCCCGAACGTCAGCGCGTAGAGCCGCGCGCCCACCCCGAAGTCGATCGACGGCCCGGTGATGCTCGAAGGGATGATGTTCGCCGTGAACGAATGCGCGCCGAGCGAGGACCGAAAGGTCGTCAGATCCGCCGTCTCGTAACCGAACGCGGCGTCGAGGGTGAACGGCTCGCCGCGCCAGGTCGTCGGGCTTCCCGAACTCGACGAGGCCTCGTCGGCCTTCACGTCTTTCGTGTGCACGACGGTCACGCCGTTCGCGGCAGGTTCGGGCGCGGGTTCCGTCTCTGGCGGCGCCGCGGTCTGCGTCTCGACGGCCGGCGATTCGACGGTGGTCGTCGCTTCATCCGCCAACGCGGTGGTCGCACCGCTCGTCGCGAGGCCGGTCGTGAGGATGGCGAGCGCGAGCGCTGGATAAGTCAGGTGTCGCATGGCGTCTCAGCGCACTCTGTTTGCAATGAAAGAGATGAGGGACGAGCCGAGCATGTGAGGGCCTTTCGTTCGAAGTGACTTCCGACCCCATAAGCAACGGCCGTGCCCTTTCGTCGCGGGTGTGCTCGAGCGCTCCCAGGCGAGCGATCGTCATCGGCTGCGCACGCGCGTATCCCGAGTGTGGCTCGATGTCCGCAGAGCCGTCACGGCTACGAGGCAATGCGCCTCTCGCCGTCCGAGCGATCGCGGTCGCGAAACGCCGCAACGGATTCGCATCACGCGCAGCGAGGCAGCATTTTTCACCTGCACACTGTGCGGCACGCGTCTTGAAGAGTGCCAATACAACGCAACGGCGTCAGCGCGTTGCTCTTCATCGAATCAATCAAGGGAGAAACTAAATGGCACTCTTATCTCGGTTCGTTCTCATTGGGGCATTGGGTGGCGCAGCGATCGGTGTGGTCGGTTGTACTGCGAACATTCACGACAACACCGTGAGTGTCGACGCGACTTTGGACTTCAAGGTCGACTCGAGCGTGGACGTGAACACGCTCAAGCCGGGTGATACCGTCGCCGTCAACATGACGGCAACGGGCGTCGCGCTGGTGGACCCGAGCACGACACCGACTGCCGCGCAGGCGAGCACCGCTGCTTACTTCAACATCTACCTCGACGACGTCGATTCGCCGCCGATCCTCGCCACGGCCTCGACCAGCGTGAGCGTGAAGATCCCGCCGGCGACCCCGCCCGGCATGCATCAGTTGATTTGCCGTTTGCAAAAACACGACGGAACGCCGACGGACCAAGAGCAATCGATCGATATCAACGTCATGGCATCGGCGAGCGTCTCGGTGGGCACCAAAGACGGCGGCTGAAAAAACCTTCGACGCTAGCGACGAAGACGTCCGCGCCGCGCGCCGATCGGAGTGCGCGGACGCGGGCTAATGGTCGTAGCCTTCGACAAGTAGAGCGCGGCACCCACCCCCACCAGAGCGAGCTCGACAGCGGCGGACGCCGCGGGAAATCGCCGGAGCCCGAAGCCGAGACGGCGCGCGAGTTCGCGCCACAACGAGTCGGTTCCGGCGCGGCTCAGACCGTGCTGCGCCAGCGGTGCGGTACGTGCTCTTGCCCGTTGAACGCCACGACGCGGATCCCACTGCGAACGACGACGAACGTCGTGACGCCGCCGTGGTGCGTGATCATCCTGTGAAACCCTTCCGGATGACCGGTGGTGACGCGCAAGACCAGCGACCGGATGAGGTTCCCGTGACAGACGAACACTTCTTGGCGGGCGAGGCGCGACGGTTTGAAGAAGCGTTCGATGACGCGTTCGATACGCTGCGATCCTTCGGAGCGCTTCGGGCGCGAGACGAGAACCCCCGGAACCGAAGTGGGAAGAACCTCGCGAAGGACGCGATGTCGCACGACCCGCTCGAGCCCCAGCTTCTCGGCGACGATGTCGGCCGTCTCCATCGCTCGCGGCGCGTCGCTCGACGAGATGGCGTCGATCGCAACGTCGGCGAAATGTGCGGCGACGAAGGCGGCTTGTCTCCGTCCGAGCGCGGTGAGGCTCCCGGACTCGAACTCGCCGTCGTAGTACTGGCCGTGGCGCACGAAATGCAACACACGCCCGTCGGCGAACGGGTCTTTCGGTGCCGTCCGTCCGACGGTCATGGGTTCTGGTCGGCGATAAGAGGGGTCACGGGCGCCCGGCTCCTCGCGCTATCAGCTCGTCGATTTCCGTTCCGCGTGCAGCGTCGCGAGCAAAGCCGAAGGTGCCGTGAGCGAGCATCTCGCGCGCGGCGCGTAGCAATGCTCCCGACGCGACGCTGGCGAGGACACTGCCGAGACTGATGCGCTTCACACCGAGCGCCGCGAGCTCGCCGACCGTAAGCAACTCGCGCGGACCGAGGAGCACGTTGATTGGACGATCGACCGAAGCAATGACGCTTCGAATGTCGTCTGCCGTCGGGAGGAGTGGGGCGTACAACACGTCCGCACCGGCTTCTTGGTACCCCTGAAGGCGGCGAATCGTGTCGGCGAGGTCGGGCTTGCCGGTGAAGAAGTTCTCGGCGCGCGCGGTCAACGTGAACGGAAACGGTTGTGCCCGCGCGGCTTCGGCCGCGGCACGCACCCGTTCGACCGCGTGCGATAGTTCGTATTGCGGCGCTTCCGGTCGCCCCGTCGAATCCTCGATCGAGCCACCCACGAGGCCCGCGGCCGCAGCGAGGCGAATCGTCTCCGCCGCGCGTTCCGGCGCATCCCCGAAGCCGTTCTCGAGATCCGCCGAAATGGGAATGTCGACGCTCGCGCAGAGGCTCTTCGCGTGCTCGAGCACTTCGTCGCGACTCGTTCGATAGTCGGTCTTGCCGATCGAACGCGCGAAGCCGGCGCTGGTCGTCGCGAGCGCCTCGAAGCCGAGGCCGGCGAGCAGTCGCGCCGAACCGACGTCCCACGGGTTCGGAATGACGAAGGCCCCCTCACGATGATGGAGCGCACGAAACGCTCGTGCCTTGTCGAGCTGCGGTGACATGACGCGAACTGTCGCCGATTCAGGGGGGCGCGGCAACCGCGGCGCCGTTCACTTGCCCTTCACAGGAAGCGCGGGCGTGCGGGAGCGGGAAGCTGCCGAGGTACGTGCTCGCTATTTGTGGTTACGAATCAGCGATAACGCAAGCCCACCCCGGCACGGCGAAGCGTCGGCGCACATCTTGCTGTTCCCTTCTTCGATGCGAAGGTTGTCCGAAGTGAAGGAAGGAATCGCTTCGACGCGAAGGAAGTAGCCGATGCCCTTGCCCTCGGTGATTAACAGTGAGAGCCCGATCCGCATCGAGCCGCGATTCCAGCACTCGTACGTGCGCGTCGACGGGGTTCGTTTGCACTACGCGACGCTCGGTGAACCCAGTCGAAAGACCCCACTCGTACTCCTTCATGGATTGAATGACTCGCATCTCGCGTGGAAACGCGTCGCGCCCGCGTTGGCGAGCGATCGACGCGTCTTCATGCCGGATCTTCCGGGCTCGGGGCTTTCTGATCGTCCGGACGCGAGCTACGAGCTCGGGTGGCACGCGAAGATGATCGAGAAGTGGCTCGATCGAATGGGGCTCGAGAAGGTCGACCTCGTCGGACACTCCTTTGGCGGCGGCGTCGCGCAGCGCTTGTTGCTCGATTGCCCCGAGCGCATTCGCCGATTGGTGCTCGTTGCCCCAGGAGGGCTCGGCAGCGAGATCAGCTTGGCGCTTCGGCTCGCGTCTCTCCCCGGTGTGGTCGAGCTGCTCGGTCAACGCTTCATGGCGTTCGGTACGCGACTCGCGCTTCGGAAGGCGCGCGCCAGCTTGTCGGAACGGGATCTCGACGAGCTCGGCGCCATGAACGGGGTGCCCGGATCGGCCCGTGCGTTTGCGCGCACCGTGCGCGACGTGATCGATTGGCGTGGTCAGCGGCGCACGTTCTTCGAGCGGGCTCATGAATTGGGCGCCATGCCGCCGATCGCCGTGTGCTGGGGCGATCGTGACCCGATCATTCCCGTCGCGCATGGCGCGGCGTTCGCGGAAGCGGTCGATGGCGTGCTGTTCAAGCGCTTCGAAGGCGCGGGACATTACGTCCATGACGAGCAACCCGAGGCGTTCGCGCGAACGGTTCGCGATTTCCTGGACGATCCTGGGATCCGGCCGGCGCGCCTCAAGAAGCACTCGGGCTTGCGCGAAGAGTCGCGAACGCTCGCGGTGGCCTTGCCGCGAGGTTTACCAAGCGGCGCTGTCGTGTCGGAGATTCGAGGCGCGCCTTCGACGCGCGCATCGGGCCCACTTCATGCATTCGTCGATGACGAACGAGGAATGCATGCTCGCGCAGCCGACGTCGCCCCGAGAAAACTCAGTCACTCGACCGGAAGGTCACGATAGGCGGCATCTCGCGCGGGGCGACGTCGTCGCCCATAAGTACCGGCTCGAGAGGCTCCTCGACGAAGGCGGAATGGGGAGCGTATGGGATGCCCACAACGTCGATCTCGACGTCAGCGTTGCCCTCAAGCTGCTCCGACCGAACGTCGAGCATTCGTGCGCTCGCGATCGCATGAGGCGCGAGGCCCGCGTCGAAGCGCGGCTCGAGCATCGCGCCATCGTCCGGGTGTTCGACTGCGGCGAGACGGAAGACGGCGTTCCGTTCATTGCCATGGAGCTCCTCGAAGGAATGTGCCTCGCCGACGCATTGGAAAAAAATGGCCCGATGCGCGCTATCGAGGCGGTTCGCACGCTTTTGCCGATCATCGACGGCCTCGGCGCCGCGCACGAACAGGGCATCGTTCACCGCGACGTGAAGCCGGCCAATATTTTCCTCGCGCAGGGCGCTCGCGGTCTTCAGCCGAAGATCGTCGATTTCGGCATCGCGACGTCCGGAGAATGGGGAAGCGGTCCGGAGATTACCCTCGAAGGAACGGTGATGGGCAGCCCGGCGTACATGGCGCCCGAGCAAGCTCGCGGCCTGTCCGACGTCGATCATCGCGCGGATATCTGGGCCGTCTCGGCGGTGTTGTACGAGGCCGTCACCCACTCGCCACCGTTTCACGGCGAGAGTTTCGACGCGCTCCTCCGGTCCATCATTCGAGACGAAGTGACGCCGTCGCGCGGTCCTGAGATCCGTGGCCTCTGGCCGATCCTGGCGCGAGGGCTCGCGAAAGATCGCGAACGTCGTTTTCAGTCGATGCGGCAATTGGGCTCGGCGCTAGCGCAGTTCCTTCTCGATCGAGGCGTCGCGGACGACGCGACCGGAGAGTCGCTTGCTTGCGCGTGGGGTCACGACGGTGCTTCCACGCGGCAGGAGGTACCGGCGGCACGGCGCCCGAGCCCGCGGCCGAGCATCGCCCACATGCCGTCGCGCTACGATCTCACGCCGGCCCGTCGAGCTCCCGCCAGTCCAGACGAGGCTCTGGCGAAGGGGCATAGCTGCCCTCCGGTATCGAAGAGCCGGCTCGTAACCCGCGCGGACGCGCCCGCGACGCCAACGTCTGCGCGCTCGCTGCGTCTCTCGGTGGCGGCCCTGGCGCTGGCACTTGCCGCTTTATTCGTCGCGTTTCGAAGAAATGGCGACCCGGTTCCCAATGCCCAAGCCGCAGCCGCGGACGTCGTCCAAACCGCGACCGCGCCGGCTGGCGTCGCTTCTGCGAACGTCGTCCCCAAAGCGACCGCTCCGGTGGTCGTTGCTTCTGTGGCCGCTCCGCTCCCCGAGCCCGCCGTGACCCCGGTCGCGGCCGCGGAACCGCCAGCGCCGCGTCATGTGAGGCGAGCGAACCATCGAGACGCGAGCGCGGCGCTCGGCCTCAAGGCTCCTTACTAACGCCGCTCAGCGCGCCCGCTTGGGGCGACGAACTGCGCGCACCGTGGCGCTTTTGCCGCCGCCACAAAAGAGTCGATCGCGGCCGTCGGATTCGAGACCGGTCACAATGGCGCCGGCAGGGAGTGTGAGCGCGGCCAGCACGTCGCCCGATTCCGGATCGACGCGCCGCACTTGGCGGAGCTCGGCGTCGTCGTCTTCCCAGGTGCCATGCCACAGCTCACCGTCGACCCAGGTCACGCCCGTGACGAACCGCGTCGACTCGATCGTGCGAAGGATCTGACCCGTCTTTGGATCGAGACGGTGGATCTTTCCGGCGCGATACTGGGCGACCCACAGCGAGCCCTCGCCCCAAGTGAGCCCCGCGGAGTCCGGCGGAGCGGGGAGGGTCGCGACGACTTTTCCCGTCTCGGGATCGATCTTCTGGATGCGACCGCCGCCGAGCTGAAACAAATGACGTCCGTCGAACGCCGTCCCAGCGTCGGCGGTTACGCGGAGTGAGCGGCCGAGCTCGCCGCTTTCGGGGTCGAACGCTTGCACGCGGTCTCCGGCGGCGAACCACACCGATTCGCCGTCGAATGTCACGCCACGCACCGTGTCGCCGGGGAAAGGGCCGTACTCGCGAAGCACTTCCGCGGGGGCGAGATCGGGGGACGAATCCTTCGAAGTCACGACGTTCTGGCTAATCTAATGAGTCTCGGAAGAGGAGTAACATCGTTGTCGCGAAGCTCGTGGGGGCGGCGGCCATCCAGCGGCGCGCGGACCCTTTTCCGACGGCTTCGACGCGCCCTTCGGACAGGAGTAACCCGAGGGCGCGCTGCACCGTTCGCTGGCTTTTTCCGAGGGCTCGAGCAAGGCCCGACGTGGACCACGACGGTTCGCCGCCGAGCAGCGCGAGAACGGCGCTGCTCTCGCCGGGATCGGGGGGCAAGAGCACGAGTACGCGCTTCCCACGTCGCGCCACGAGTGAGAATCCAAGCAGGGTGGCACGCACGTCGGCGAGGGGTCCCAAGACACGCCGGAGCCGGCCAATCTCGACCCGTAGCCGCGCGCGCACCGATTCGGTGACGGCTCTCGCGCCGAACGTGCGTCGCGCGAGTGCCTCGCGCGTAGCTTCCGCGGGCGATGATTCGGCGAGCGTGACGGCGAGGGCGAGCAATACCGGCCGGGCGATGAGCGGGACCACGACATTTTCCGAACGCACTTCGCGCCGGCAAGCGTCCACGACGAGTTCGCGAGAGCGAAAGACGTCTTCGACCTGGTCGAGTCGCACCGCGGTCTCAGCGCCCGAGACGCGGAGCCGCGCGACGTTGGCATCGAGGGTGCGCGCCGCGTGCTCGACCTCGGCCGTGAGCGACGGAACGGCGGCGGCCCGCGCCGCGGCGCGAGCGCGTTCCACGGCGAGACGGGCGTCGCGCGCGCGAACGGATCTGACGGCGATGTCGATGGCGGCGAGCTCGGCGACCGTGACCAAGAGGGGCGGCGCGCGTCGCAGCTCGAGTGCGGCGAGAGCCCGCTCGGCGGCCCGGAGCTCGCCGAGCAGCACCAAACGTCGCACCGATTGGAGGCGCGCGAAGAGCGCGTTCTCGACGTCACCGCGCGCTTCCAG
>DATBBD010000025.1:0-5935 GCA_036271175.1 Polyangiaceae bacterium
GAGCGAGCCGGTCGTGCCGATGCAGAGCGGAAGATCGATCAGGAGCATCGTCTTCGGATCCGTCGCCGGCATGAGGATGAGCGCGGGCAGAAGCAGCACGCTCAAGAAGACCATGAGCGGGTAGGCGAAGTGCGGCGTCAGGTGGAACGTCGCCTCGATGCGCTGGTCGAACGTGAGGTCCGAGGTCCACACGCGCTCGAGCAATTTACGTGCAGTCTGCACGGTTCCCTTCGCCCAGCGATATTGCTGCGCGCGGAAGGCGCTGACGTCCTCCGGGAGCTCGGCGGGCGTGACCACATCTTCGCGGTAGACGAATTTCCAGCCGCGCATCTGCGCGCGATACGAGAGATCGAGATCCTCGGTGAGCGTGTCGTGCTGCCAGCCGCCGGCGTCCGCGATGGCCGACTTGCGCCACATGCCGCCCGTGCCGGAGAAGTTGAAGAGCCAACCCGCCGCGGCGCGCGCGCGGTTCTCGACGAGGTGGTGGCCGTCGAGCATGAGCGCCTGCACGCGCGTGAGGAGCGACAGATCGCGATTCAAGTGGCCCCAGCGCGCCTGCACCATGCCCACCTTCTCGTCGAAGAAGTGCGGCACGAGCGCCTTCACGAAATCGGGCTGCGGGAGAAAATCCGCGTCGAAGATCGCGACGAGATCACCCTTGGCGACCTTGAGGCCAGCATCGAGCGCGCCGGCTTTGTAGCCCGTGCGATCGACGCGGTGGATATAGACGACGTCGAGATCCGTGGTCGCCGGGTCGTCGGCGAGACGGCGAATCGCGGCGCGGACGAGCGCGCCCGTTTCGTCCGTCGAGTCGTCGAGCACTTGGATTTCGAACTTGGCGCGCGGGTACTCGACGCGGCTCACGTGCTCGAGCAAACGCACGGCGACGGTCGCCTCGTTGAAGAGCGGGAGCTGGATCGTGACGTGCGGCAGCGGGGCGGTGCCCTCGGCGGGGAATGCCGGGATTTCACGCGTCTCGCGCAGCTTCTTGCGGAACCGCAGGAGCGTCAGAACGAGGTGCGACCGGTGAAGGCCGTAGCTCGCGAGCAAGAGCAGGACAGCAAAGTACGCACTGCAAAGGACCAGGTGCATTGGCGCGGGACTAAAGCAGCCAGCAGCCCAACAATTGTCATCGACTTGTAATTATTTGTCCCAGTGCGTCATGGCTGCGCGCGCTTCCGTTTCTTCGGATGAACGTCGTCGTTCAGCCAAATCGAGAAGCCGAGGGAGAGGATCGCGTGGGCTTGGCTGTCACCGGAGGGGCCGACGCTGAAGTCGATGCGCGGAAGGACGCGAACGAGCTCGCCGATTTTGAAGTGGAGCGCGACGGTCGCGAGGCCCTCGGCGCCGTCGTATTTGTTCGCGTTGCCGAGCGCGTCGCTCACGAAAATCGCGCGGTAACCGACGCCGAGACCGAAATAGCCGCCAAAGCCGTGGGCGTTCGTGAGCCAGCCGAACTCGGTCGCGAAGACGAACGACGAAACGCTCGATGTCGTGCTCGGCGGCGAGACGAAGAGAGTGCCGCCGCCCATGATTCCCGCGTAGATGTGGTCCCAGACGAGCGCGCCGACCTCGAGACCGAGATCGATGCCCGCGACGGCGCCGTTCGGGTTCGATCCGGAGTCGGGCGCGTTCTTGCCGAGGTTGTACGCGCCCGCCGCGCGGAGGCCGCCCATGATGCTGACGGGGACGACGAGGCCCGTCGGCTGGGCTTGTTTCTGCTCGATCGGGGGTAGATCGTTCGGATCCGAACGTTCTTGTGCGTAGAGGGAGGTCGGCGCGAGGAGCACCGCAAGCGCGAGGGCCGGCCGCACGGGGGTTCGCTCAGTAGGCCGGTGGCGGAGGCGCAGCGTTCGGATCGTTCGGCTGTTGCGGCATCGGCTTGTCGAGCGGCAGCTCCCAATACCCGACGATGCCGAGCGTGAAGAAGCCGTGAAACGCGTTTTGCTCGGGGTCGATGAAGAAGTCGATCTTCGGGATGAACCGGAAATTCCCGGCCTTCACCTGCGCGCCGATGCCGATGAGGAACTCGCCTTGCGTGATGCTGTTGCCGTCGGACGCGCCGGTGTAGCGGACGCCGCCGCCGAGCTCGAAGTAGACGCCGGCGCTGTCGGGTCCGCTCATGAGGCCGAAGACGCCGTCGGCTGCGAACGCGCCGCCGCCGGTCGTGCCGACGATGTTCGAGTTGCCGCCGAACGCGGAGCCCTGGAGCCACGCGCCCAAGTAGATGACACGCGCGAGCCGGAGGCCGATGTCGACGCCGAACGCGCCGCCGATCCCGAGCTGGTCGAGGAGGTTGCCTGTGCTCCCGCCTTGGACGACGTCGCCGAACGGAACGGTGAGCGCGCCGTCGATGCCGATCAGAAGCGCGTTGTGCGAGCCTTCGGGTCTGCGGCGCGGCGGGATCCACGTGCCGTACGCGCCGCCGTAGCCGCCGCCTTGGTAGCCACCGTTCGGGTTCTGGTAGCCGCCGCCGTTGTTTGGCGGGTTGTTGTTGGGGACGTTCGAGTACTGCACGCCGCCAGCGCCTGGTTGGAGCGTGATCGTGATTTCCGGCGCGGGTTGCTGGCGCTCGCGCACGTCGACTTGCTGCTGACCGGGTGTGTAACCCGGTGCCTGCGCGACGATGTGGTGCGTGCCCGGATTGATCGGGCGCGGCACGCCGATGAGCGCCGTCGGCGTCTGCGCGCCGTCGATCGTCACGACGAGACCTTGAACGCCCGCCGGAAGAATTTCGATCTTGAGCTTCGGGATACGGCCTTCGAGCTGCGTGAGCTCGGCGGCGGCGTCGGTCTTCGCTTGGGCAAAGGCCTCCGACGCGCCGGGTGGGAGCGGCGTGTCGCGCACGAGGCGCAGCTGCTCGGCGGCTTCGACGAGCTGGCCGAGCGCCTCCTTGCATTGCGCCATGTGGTACGCCGTCGTCGGCGCGACGGGGTAGACCGCGAGCGAGCGCTGCAAGCGATCGAGCGCCTCTTGGTACTTGCCCGCCTTCTGGAGCGCGACACCCTCGACATAGAGGTCACGCGCTGCGTTGCGATCCGCGTCCGAAACTTGCGCGAGAACGGATGGCGCAACGAAGGCCGAAAAACACGACACCGCACAAATGAGAAGAAGAGACCGTGCCTTCATAGGTGGACCCCAAGCTACACGATCGGCCGCCGAAGTTGGACGGCCTGCGTTCGCTCTTATTCAGTCCATCGGCGCGCGAGCGCCGGAGCATTCGAAGCTCAGAAGCCGGCGCCGAAATCGCCCGCGTTGTGCGTGGCGGTCGGATGCGCCGTGGCCGTCGGAATCGGGCTGTACGTGATCGTCGGCGCGGCGGTCGTCGTGGGCTGCGCGGTCGCGACCGTGGCGGTTCCATGCGGAATCGGGTGAGTGCCCATTCCCGTTCCGTGCGGGTTTTTCGCGGTGCTCGTCTCCGTCGGCGCCGCCGTCGCTGCGGTCATCGTCGCGAGCGGGGTGACGACGGTCGGCGGCGGGTCGACGTGCTGGGTCGTCGTCGTGACGACCGCAGTCGATGCGTTGGCGGCCTCGCGTTTTCCCGCCATGAACGCCATCACACCCCACGTACCGAGACCGATGCCGACGAGCGCGACGAGCGCCGCGAAGATGAAGACGCCTTTGCCACCGCCCGTGCTCTGCGTAGGCGCCGACACGAACGGCGCCGACGTGATGTTCATCGGTTGCTGCTGTTGATACGGCGGCGGCGTTCCATACGGCGCGTAACCGCCCATCGCCGTGCCCGTGCCCTGCTGTTGCGGCGGGCCGTACGTATTGGGGGTGTTGGGCATCGCCATTTGCGGCGGCCCGTAGTTGTTCGGATTCGAGCCGATGGGCGTCGCGCGCGCCTTCACGCTGAGCCCCGCGGCGTACGCGAGCGCTTCGGAGAACTCGGTCGCGCTCGCGAAGCGGCGGCTCGGATCGCGATCGAGCGCGCGCGAGAACCACGCGTCGAACGACGGCGGAAGCTGCGGATTGAACTGCGACGGCATCGGGATCGGCACCGTGCAGATCTTCACGAGCAGATCGCCGAGCGACTCGCCTTCGAACGGCAAGCGGCCCGTCGTGCACTTGAACGCGATCACTCCCAAGGACCATAGGTCGGTGCGATGATCGATGTCGCGAAGGCCGCGCGCTTGCTCGGGCGACATGTAGAACGGCGTGCCGAGGACCGCGCCCGTGCGCGTGTTGCTCGAGACGTTCTGATCGGCGCCGCCCGTGCGAATTTTCGCGATGCCGAAGTCGAGCACCTTCGCGATTTCTTCGTCGTCGTCCTGGCTCTTCACCAAGAAGATGTTCTCGGGCTTGATGTCGCGGTGGACGATGCCGTGCTCGTGCGCCTTCTGAAGGCCGCGGCATACCTGCTGGAGCATGAACGCCGTGTCGCGCAGCGAGACGATCTTCACGCGGTCGAGGCGCTTGTCGAGCGGCTCGCCGATGAGCATCTCCATGACGATGTACGGCTTGCCGTCGTCGGTGACGCCGTGGTCGTGGATTTGGATCGCGTGCTTGGATTGGAGCGTCGCGGCGGCGCGCGCTTCGTTGTCGAAGCGTTTGCGGGCCTCTTCGTTGTCCGCGTACTCCTTCTCGATGAACTTGATCGCGACGTGCGTGCCGAGCGACGTGTGACGCCCTTCCCACACCGAGCCCATGCCGCCGCGCCCGATCATTCGCAGCAATTCGTATTTGCCGGCGACGAGTCCGCGACTGGGAGGGGCCTCTTGCTGCGTCATGCTGCGCGTTTAACTTACTACAGAAAATCCAGGGTGAAGTTGTCGTATTCGACGGAAAATAGGCCCTGACCCTTCACCACGCTCCCGAGAACCACGAGCGGCGTGGAGAGCCATGTAGGGAAAGCTAGATCGCCGCCGACGATTTCGCACGCGGGCTGGCTGAAGGCGCTCGTGACGACCACGACCACGGGGTCCGTCGGCAGCGCGGCGTCGGGGATGTCGCCGTCGACGTCCGTGAGGACGGGGCCTTGGGTGCATTCGACGGGCAACGTGATCGCGCTGCGCTTCGCGACGTAGACCTCGATGGGGACGTATTGGTTGAGCTGGTTGAGCGTGTTGGGGCTGTCGAAATAGAATTGCTTGCCCTGCGCGAGGCGCGAGCCGGCTTGAAGGACGTCGAGCGCGTAGCCGACGTAGCCGCCTTGTTCGGTGAGCGCGATGCCGACGCCGTTCTTCGAGGTGAAGTCGACGAGCGCGAGGATGCCGCCGAACATCATCGCGCCCGAATCGAGGAGCGGCGGCGCGCCGTCGGCCGGATCGATCCCGACGACGCGGAGACTGAACGCGACGTGGATGCCCGCGACGCTCGCCGTCGACGCGTCGACTTGCGTCATGATGAAGCCCGCACCTTGGAGCTCGATCGGCAGCGAGACGGTCGTGAGGAGCGCGTTCGGCGAGGACGGCGGAGGGATCGTCCCGCTGTTGTCGAGCGTGACCGTTCCGCCGAGCTGGAGGATCGAATTCTGAAAACCGGGCACCGACCAGCGCTGCTGAATGTCCTGCACGGTTTTGTACGAATCGAAGTTGTCGCAGAAGGCGTGGCCGCACGAGCACTGTTCGCCGTCGCACGCCGCGTCGGCGACGACGACGTCGCTGCCCGCGTCGCGGAGCACGCGATCGTGCAGGTCGAGGATCGCTTCGCAGGACGACGTCGCGAGGACGGCGAAGAGAAGGGCGCGGAGCTTCAAAAGGTGCCTCCGAAGATCATCGCACGGGCGACGCGCGCAGCGGGCGATCGCGGAGCGGCGAGGAGACACACGATGCCGGTGACGATGAGGACGCCGCCCGAGACGAACGCGACGTCGCTCGCGATCGCGAACGTCTTCGCGTCGGACGAGACCGCGAGCGCGCCGGTGGTCGGGCACGTCGTCGCGTCGCAGCCCGCGCCATGCGCGGCGTTGTCGCGATCGATCGCGAGCACA
>DATBBD010000026.1:0-2407 GCA_036271175.1 Polyangiaceae bacterium
GATGTCCTCGCGACGTTCTCGAAGGGGTGGCAGCGTGAACCGCGCGACGTTGAGGCGGTAGTAGAGGTCTTGGCGGAAACGTTTTTCGCTGACGGCCTTCAAGAGGTCTTGGTTCGTCGCGGCGACGATGCGCACGTCGACGTGGATCGGTTTGTTCTCGCCGACGCGGCGGATCTCGTGCTCTTGAATCGCGCGTAGGAGCTTCGCTTGCACCGCGCTCGGCGTCTCGGCGATCTCGTCGAAGAAGAACGTCCCGCCGTCCGCTTCTTCGAAGAGGCCTTTGCGCGCGGTGTGCGCGCCGGTGAACGAGCCCTTCGCGTGACCGAAGAGCTCGCTCTCGAGGAGCGTCTCGGTGAGCGCGGCGCAGTTGATCGAAACGAACGCGCGCTCGTTACGGCGGCTGTTCGCGTGGATCGCCTTCGCGATCAATTCTGTTCCGGTGCCGCTCTCGCCCATGATGAGCACCGTCGCGTCCGTCGGCGCGACGCGCACGACGCGGCCGAGCACCTCGCGAATCACGGCGGAGCGGCCGATGATGTTCTCGAACTTGTAGCGGTCCTTGAACTCGCGCGTGAGGATCGCGACCTCGCCCGCGAGGCGTCTATTCTCCAGCGCTTTTTGCACCTTCACGAGGAGCTCCTGCTCCGTGAACGGTTTTTGGATGTAGTCGAACGCGCCCAGGCGCATCGCTTCGACGGCGCTCTCGATCGTGCCGTACGCGGTCATCACGATGACCTCGGTCATCGGCTGGCGTTCTTTGATGGCGCGCAGCACGTCGATGCCGTCCTTCTGGCCCATTCGCAAATCGGTGAGCACGAGATCGAACGCGCCCGTCGAGCCGCTCGCGGCGCCCTGCTCGCCGTCGGCCGCTTCGTCGACTTCGTAGCCGACGCCACGCAGCATCATCGCGAGCGTGGTGCGCATGTTGCGCTGGTCGTCGACGATGAGAATTTTCGGCATTAGTCGTTCTGGGCTCCGGCCGCGATCCATGCGGAGACGCGGGCCATGTCGTCGTCGCTGAAGACTACGTTCTCCGGGAAGTAAGGCATGATGCCGATGACCCCGCCGTCGCCGTCGCCGTGGCGGAGCACCTGCGTGAGATACGAGTCGCAAGGCGAGCACGCAACGACGACTTGCTTCCCGATGAAATTCGCCTGCGGGCTCGTGATGCCGTCGAAGCAGCTCTGCTGCGAGTCGCCGCAGACGAAACCGCTCGAGACCGCGCCGTTGTCACCCGCCGCGTGATGGCAGCTCGTCGTTCCGTTCACGCCCGTGCGCGTGGCGTCGCCGCATTGTCCGATGCCCGCGGGGCCGAAGAGATCTTTGTAGAGCGCGGTCCACGTCGCGTTCGAGGGCGCTTGCGCGAGGCAGCCCGAGTCACAGCCCGGCACCGACGGTTGAGGCTCGGGTCCGGCGTCGAAGAGTAGCTCGCCGCCTTGGATGTTTTGCGGCGCATCACACGCCGTCGCTTGGATCGCGACCGCGCTCGCCGCGAGAACCGGAAGCGAGAGCAGCATGAGCCGCATGAACGGACGCTAATATACGACGCCGACGAACCAGCGCACCGTCTGCGCCGCCGAGAGATCCCAACCGCCGAGGGGCGCCGTGTTGAGCGTTTGCGAGGGCAGGTAACCGAGTCCGCCGAGCGGGAAGAAGACGCCGTACTGCAGCATCGTGAAGAAGCCGCCGACCTTCGACGGGTCGTCGTTCAGCGAGCCGTCCTTCGCTTGGTAGTAGAGCTGGAGATCGAGCTCGACGCCGAGATCCGGTTGGTGGCCGGGCGTCTGAATGAACTCGCTCGCGCGCGACCAGATGAGCGCCGCGCCGCCGCCGAAGCGCTGCCCGTTTTGGTTGCGGATGAAGTCGTAGTCGACCTCGGGGCGGAAGTAATACGCGCCTTCGATGCGCGAGAGGATCCGGCGGAAGAAGATGAGGTCGACCGTGTACGCGGGGTGGAAGCTGAACGTCGAGATCGCGTTCCCGTTCAGCTCGGGGTTGAGACCCTGCGAACCGAGCGGGTTCTGCGCCCATTGGTCGCCGCTCGCGTAACCGAAGTCGAACTGCAAGTGCAGCTTGTCCTCGAGCGCGCGGAACTCCGTTTGCGCGGCCATGCCCCACATGCGCACGTCGGTCTGACGAGTGGCGTTGTACGCGCCGCCGGGGATGGCGCCGATCTCACCGAGGATGGCGACGCCTTCGGCTTCGAGACGGAATTTCTTGTAGAGGATCTGAAGCCAGAGGTCGGGGATGACGGCCCACGCGTTGCGGCGGAGGAGGCTCACGTTGGTGAGGCCGCCTGCCGTCGGGTTCTGGTTGATGGTCAGCGGCGTTTCGCCGTTGGCGACGTCGAGGTATTGGCTGCGAAGGATGGTGAAGAGGCCGCCGTTGACGACCATGTCACCGCGCG
>DATBBD010000027.1:0-2594 GCA_036271175.1 Polyangiaceae bacterium
CGAAAAACAGGGTACGATCGTCCTTGGTCTCCAGCGTCATCAAGCGCCCGGTCGCCGACGGATCGGTCGCGTCGTGGAGCGCCTGGAGGTTCGAGGTCTTTCCGCTGAGCGCGGGACCGTAGTAGACGAGCTTTACGGTGAGTTCGCGCTGCGCAAAATCAAGCTGCACCTGCAGTATCTCCGTGGCCGAGGGGCCTAGTTCATGGTCGGGCGCTCGAACGGTCTTCGAGCGATCTCACTACCATACCCGAGGATCTCCACGACCTCACCACCTACAGGTGGGTGCAGCGAAAAACCCGCGGCAATTCGGCGACAATCGCGTCTCGCCGCGCTCGCCGGGAGCGCCGGTCCACGGGTCATGAATCACGCGGTGGTCATCGTCTGGCTCGGCACGGCCGCCGCGCGCACGTCCCACGAGCCCGTCGTGACGTCGTGGGCGGAGTCGCGCCAAGTCGCGATCGAAGATCCGGCTGCCGATGCGCCGCTCGCCGACGCGCACCACGACGATGCCGCAGCGGCACGCATCGAATCGCTCGCGTCGGAGGCCGAGGCGGCGCTCTTCACCGACGCGGACCCCGACGCGGCGCGCGGCGCGCTCGACGACGCGGAGGCCCTCGTGCGCTCGCGACCCGATTTGCCTGAAGCGGCGTGGCTCCTCGCCGGCGTGCTCCGGACGCGCGCCGATCTCGTCGGGCGAACCGACCCCGACGCCCGCGCGAACCTACTTCGTCGCGCCGTCGTTCTCGAAGGCACCCGCGCCCCGGCGTTCGTCGCGACGACGCGCCCCTCCTCTGCACCGCGCGGCGCACCGGCGTCGCCGCCGGGCGAATCGACGATCGCGTCTTCTGTCGCGAGCAGCGACGGCGCTTCGATCGCGCTCGTCGGCCCCCTCGCCGCCGACGACGTGTACGTCGACGGCGTGCCGGTGAACGCGGCGCGTACCGTCACACTCGGCGAGCATCACGTGCGAGTACTCCGCGACGGACGGCTCGCGTTCGCGGGCTTCGTCACCGCGACGACGGGCGCGGTTCGCATCGCGGTCCCCGGCGTCGTGCCGTGCAGCAATGCGGATCTCGCGTCGGTGACGCTGAGCGACGGCCGGCTCTCGACGGGCGGCGCCGTCACGTGTCCATCTTGGGCCGTCGCGCGCCCGACCACCGCAGACGGCATCGAGTTCGCGACGTGTCACGGTTCCGTGTGTGGCACCTGGCTTCCCTGGCGACGGGATTGGGGCGCGGCGTTCGAAGGCCCCGTTCATCCGACGTGGCACCGCGCCCCAAGCCACGCTTGGATCCTCTGGACGGCGGCCGGCGCGCTCGCTCTCGTAGCCACGAGCGTCGCGCTCGTCGCGTCCGGCGCGTTCGAGCGCGAGCCCGCGCCGCAACGCGGGTTCACCTTCTCCAGCGACCCGCGCCCCTGACGCTATCTCGTCACCTTACGGCGCCCCCCGCTGTGTCGATCGGCGTCGTCGCCGCCTACGCCGCCTTTCGTTCGGCGCGGCGTCCGAGCGACGGCAGCGCGGCGCTGGTTTCGGCGAGCAAGGCGGCTCGCAAATCGGGCGTGGCGACGACCGCGTCGCGCGCGCGATCGCGCCCGTGGGCGAAGGTTTTGCCCGCGTACGCGTAGTGGGCGCCGCTCTTCACGACGATGCCCGATTGCTCGGCCACGTCGAGCAAGTCGCCGGCCTCGTCGATGCCGATGCCCCAGCGAATGTCGAACTCGGCTTCGGCGAAGGGATGCGCGCATTTGTTCTTCACGACCTTCACGCGCGTCCGATTTCCGACGGTCGTTTCACCCGCGGTCACCTTGCCGATGCGCCGCACGTCGAGCCGGACGCTCGCGAAGAACTTCAGCGCGTTGCCGCCGGTCGTCGTCTCGGGGTTGCCGAACACGACGCCGATCTTTTGCCGGAGCTGATTGATGAACATGATCGTCGTGTCGGTCTTGTGAGCGATGGGCGTGAGCTTCCGCAGCGCCTGGCTCATCAAGCGCGCGTGGAGCCCCATGTGCGAGTCGCCCATTTCGCCTTCCACCTCGGCCTTCGGCACGAGCGCGGCGACCGAATCGATGACGATGAGATCGACGGCCCCGGAGCGCGTGAGCACCTCGGCGATCTCGAGCGCCTGTTCGCCGTGGTCGGGCTGGGACACCAAAAGGCGCGGCGTATCGACGCCGATGGCGCGGGCGTACTGGACGTCGAAGGCATGTTCGGCGTCGATGAACGCCGCAACGCCCTTGTTCTTCATGACGTTGGCGATCGCGTGCAGGGTGAGCGTTGTTTTTCCGCTCGATTCAGGGCCGAACACTTCGACGATTCGACCGCGCGGATAACCACCGACGCCGAGGGCTTCGTCGAGCGCGAGCGAACCGGTCGGGATGACGTTGACGAACTCGGTGTCGGGTTTTTCGCCGAGACAGAGGACGGCGCCTTTGCCGTACGCTTTTTCGATCGCGCCGAGGGCGCCTTTCAGGTTCTGAGTCTTTTCGAGATTCTTGTCGGCCATGCGTCGGAACTCCTCCGCCTTGATTCAGGCGATGAGCTTCGACAGAGTGCACGCCGCGTGCCGATGCGCGCGGCGTGCACGCGAACCGCA
>DATBBD010000028.1:0-8051 GCA_036271175.1 Polyangiaceae bacterium
GCGCGCATCCACGACGCTTCCCGGGCGAGTCGCTTCACGCCGCGCGCGTCGCGGGCGAGCCGGAGCACGCCGGATTTTCGAAACTCGACGTCGATGCCGGTCGCGCCGGCGAGCGCGTCCGACCACGCCGCGTGTCGGTCGAGCCCCGCGAGGAGCAGATCCGCCATCGGACCCGGGCCGTGCGCTTCGGCGTGCGCGCCGAGGATGCCCGCGGCGGCGGTCGACGCTTCCGCGCCGGGGATGCTCTTCTCGAGCACCACGACGCTGAGTCCGCGCTCGGCGAGCTTCCACGCGCACGCGGTTCCCATGACGCCGCCGCCGATGACGACGACGTCCGACGTCGTCGGCGTCGAAGTCTTCGACGAAGCTTTCGGGCGGCTCACGGTGTGCCGGAGTTACTCGAAAGTCGCACCACGCCCCAGACGTTGAACACTGCGAACGCGAGAAACAGCGCGACGAGCCCCACCGCCCAGCGTGTCGTGGCCGGCGCCTCGCCGTCGACGAGCACCCAGGCGTCACTCGGCGGAGGCGTCCCCGTGGCGCTCGCGATCGCGTTCGCGAGCGCGCCGTGCCTTAACCCCGCCGCGCCGAGCGGCACGAAGCGCCCCACGAACGAGTTCGGCACGACGTAGTGCTCGGGTTCGATTTCTTCCGGAATCCGGAGCTCGACCCAGACCTTCGCGTCGTTTTCGAGCGGCGCGAGGCGATAGCGGTCGTGGTCGAGAGGCCGGCTGTATTCGACCGATGTGGGGCCGAGTACGCCGGTGCCGTGGACCCAGGCGTCCTCGAGACTCGAATCGGACTGAACATGCGTCAGGGCGCCGAGCTCGCGGGGTGGTCCGATCCAGGCCGCAAAACGCGCCGGCGCACGCAGCGACCAGGCCATCCACAGCGAAAGGGCCGCCGTCACGACCATCACGCCGAGCGTCGTTCGACGCCACGGGCGCCGCGGTTCGGGCAACGCCTCGAGCTCCGGATCGATGGAGCCCGCTTGCGAATGACCTCCCGCCACGATCGATTCTGACACTCGATAGGGGTCGTGGGTTCCCGACCTACCCCCAAAAAACTTCGAATAGTCGCGCTTTTCGTCGCGATTGATTTAGTTGGGGTCTTGCTCGGGAGCGGGCTACCCTCGTCGTTCACTCGGAACTTCCCATGGCTCAGCCGAAGCAAGTCGTCTGCCCGTCCTGTGGCTTCAAGAACAGCCTGCCGCTGCCCAACAATCGATGCGTCTCGTGCGGCGCAAAGATCGAGGATCTGAAGCGGGTCCTTTCGCGGCAGGAAGAGCTCGAGCGCCGTTATCAGCAGGAGGGGTTCAGCCCCGCCTGGTTCGGCATTTCGCTCGTCATCGTCGCCGTGCTCACGGCCGCGATCGTCATGGGCTTGCCCATGGTCATTCCGGTATTCGACTTCGAAGGCTCCGCGGGGATGCTCATCTCGATTCCGGTTTGGTTCCTCGGCGGCATGCTGGTCGGCCTCATCTCGCCCGGTCGTACCTTCATCGAACCGGTCGTCGCGACGTTCCTCGTCGCGATGCCGACCGCGTTCTTGCTCTTCCAGAGTCAGACCGTGAAGGCCATGCCCGCGTTCATGTACGTCCTCATGTCCGCGCTCGGCGTGCTCTTCACGCTCATCGGTTCGTACATCGGCGAACGGATCCAGATGGGTCCGGCGCCGCAGACCGCCGATTGAAACGCGCCGGGGCGATCCTCTTCGTAGTGCTGTCCGGGTGCCGCGCCCACGGCGAGAGCGCCGAGGCAGTCCGCGCCGAGGCGGGCCAGGTCGCGCGTGCAGTCCGCACGCTTCGCGACGCCCCGAACGAAGCCAAAGCCCCGCTGCTCGACGCGCTCTCCGCGACGCCGTGCTCGGCGAACGACGTCTGCGCCGCACGCGACGCCTGCGCGGCCGCTTACGGAATCCAAGTGCAGGCGCTCGAGAACCTGCACGCCGTCCGTCGCGCCGCCACCGGCTCCACGGATCCGGTTCCCTCCGCGGCGGTCGACGTCCTCGCCCGTGCCGAGTCCGATCTCCGACGCGCCGCGGACCAAGAGAAGGCGTGCGCGGATTTAGAAGCGGCGCTCACGAAGAAGTACGGGCTCTGACGCCTGAGCTCTCAGCTCTACCGCGGCCCCCCCGACGCTAATGCGCCGAGCCGGGAGGATGCGGCGTCGCGAGCGGTGCGCTGACGACGGAGCGACCCAGGTTCGCGGTGGCCGCCGCGCGGGTTGGCGCCGCGCCGGACGCGGCGGGCGCAGCGCTGGCAACCGCGGAGGTGCCGGGAACCGCGGGCGACCAGCCTTTGACCGCGAAGAGCACGCGACCGAAGCGCGACGCGCGGTGGAAGTTCCCTTGTCCGAGGATGGGTGACCACGACACGCCGGAGTTGTTCTCCATCGCGTAGAAGTTCATGCGCCAGGTCGTCCCCGGCTCGGGCGGCGTCTTTTGCGCCTTCTCGAACGACTTCCACGGAATGGCGGCTTCGACGGTGTAGCCCTGGTCCACGTCGTCGGGCTTGTCCATCGTGCCCTGCAACGTGACGGCGCTCTTCACGTGCGCCGACCACTCTTCGTGTCCGAAGGGCCCGTCGGGCTCTTTCTTCGGCTGGTTGTAATTGTCGTACTGCGAGTCGAAGACCAGGTTCTGCGGGTTGATCTGGATCTCGTAGTAGTCCTTGTTGTCGCCGTCTCCGTCGGGGTCGACCATGATTTCGACGGTGTGCTTCGTCCAGAGGTGCGGGTCCTTCTGGTCTTTCTTGAAGCCGCCCTCGATGTCCTTGTCCTTCACGTCGAAGCCGAAATACACGTTGGTGTCGTCCCAGAGGAGCCGCACCGCGCCGCCGACCGGCGAGTCCGTGCTCGGACGACCGGTGCGCACGTCGACGAACGCCCCCGTCGTGGGCGCCGTTGCCCAGAGGGTTTCGTCGAGCTTGCCGTCGATGACGATCTTTTCGCCCTTGGCCATCTTGTCGATGCGGATCTCCGGCACGCGCGTCGAGATCGGCGCCTCGGTGCCGGCCGCGATGGAGATCGTCGCTGCGGTACCGCGATTTCCGTGATCGTGGGGGCCGCTCAAGATCGCGAGCCGGTCTTCGCCCTTCCAGATGCCGGTGGTCACCTGAATGGTGGAGGTGCGCACCTTCTTCGGAATGACGAACTCTTGTTCGTCCACGTACGTCTTGCCGGACTTCCACGCGCTCGGCGACAGCGCCTGATCTTGGCCGACCATGCGCCGGAGCGGACCGACGTTGTCGATGTTCAGGACGCGCTCACCGGAGCCGTCGACGACGTGCGTGAAGAGACGCCAGCCTTCTTCGCCGATCTCCTTTTGCACCTTCCAGTACATCGTGACCTTCACCTTGTCGCCGGTCTTCACCGGGCCGCTCGGCTCCACCTTCGCGCCGAGCAACGTCACCTTGTTGTCGTAATTGATGTTCACCCTGGTGCCGACGTCGGCCGGCTCCGTGTCGAGCACGAAGCTCTTCAGCGACTCCGCCTGATCGGGCGGCGGCGCGTCTTTCGAGCCACCGACGCAAGCGCCGAGCGGCGCAGCGGCCCCCGCAATGAACACGAGTTTCACGATATTCCAACGCATGATTCCCTCCGATAAGCGCTTCGGCGTTCCCGTCACGGGCGACCGTGAAATTGCCGAGCCATGGCAAGCCCAGGTCGCACGATCCCCGTCTTGTAGTGAGCAAGAATTACCGCGTCGTGATTGTCCGAAGTGCCGCTCACGACGGGAAGACGAAAGCCCGGCGACTGCGGCTGGCCGTCGTCTTTCCACGCACCGACGATGAGCGAGACCTCGGGCGTCAGCTCGTTCGCCTTCGGCATTTCGAGCGTCTCTTCGTCGACGATCAGCGTGTCCGGTTCCACGAGCGAGAGACCCTCGTTCGGCTTGGTCAAGAGCCACTTACGAAATGGCCCCGCGTCGTCGAAGTTGCGAACCCGTCGTCCGTGGTCGTCGATGAGGTGCGTGAAGAGGCCCCACCCGGGTTCGAGCGGGCTCACGACCTTCCAGTAAAGCTTCAGGTTGATCGTCGATCCCGGCGGGGCGACGCCGTCCGCGCTCGACGACCAGCCGACGAGGTGAAGCTTGCCGCCGAAGTCCGCGAACGTCGGCTGCGCGTCGTCGGGCAACGCGGTGAGCACGAACGGCGCGAGTGCGGCCGCGACGTCGGGGTCGCTTTGCGGCGTGCTGCACGCCGGGAGACCGAGCAGAGCGAAAACGACGGGAAACGCCCCGAGCAACGACGATGCCTTCATTTGCCTCGGTTCTTCTTACGCGAATCGCGCTCGCGCTTGCGCTGGTTTTTTTTCGCGTTTTTTTCCGACTTCGACAGTTGCCGCATCCGTGGCGCCGCGACGCCGCCGGCATCGCCGCCCGCGCCGAGCCCTGGAAAGCCCATCCCCGCCATTCCCGGAAAGCCCGCCGGCATTCCGGGAAAACCAGGGGGCATCCCGGGCATTCCCGCGCCGGCCGGAAATTTTCCGCTCTTCATCGCGCGCCGCATGTTGCGCGCCATCGCGAGGTTCTTGAGCCCCGGGATCTTTCCCAGCATGCCCATGTCCCCGCCCATGCCGGTCATCATCTGCTGCATGAAGAGGAACTTCTGGACGAGCTCGGTGACCGCTTGCTCCGGGGTTCCCGAACCGCGAGCGATGCGCGTCACGCGACGCGGCTCGCGGATGAGCGAGTTCGGGTCGGTGCGCTCGTACGGAGTCATCGACTGAATCATCGCTTCGATGCGCACGAGCTCGCGATCGTCGAGGTCCACGCCCGGCGGCATCATGCCGCCCAGGCCCGGCATCCGTTCGACGAGGTCCTTCAGCGAGCCCATCTTCTGGATGGTCTTCACCTGCGTGAGAAAGTCCTCGAGCGAAAATTGGCCCGAGAGCATCCGCGCGGCGTCTTCTTCCGCCTTCTTCTGATCGACGACGTCCTCGAAGTCCTTCATCAGGCCGACGACGTCGCCCATGCCGAGGATGCGGCCGGCCATGCCTTCGGGCCGGAACTCTTCGAGCTTGTCGGTGCCTTCGCCGACGCCCGCGAACAGGATCGGCGCGCCGGTCACTTCTTTCACGCTGAGCGCCGCGCCGCCGCGAGCGTCGCCGTCGAGCTTCGTGAGGACGACTCCGGTGATCCCCAGGCGCTCGTTGAACGCCGCCGCCGTCTTCACGGCGTCTTGTCCGATCATCGCGTCGATGACGAGAAAGACGTTCTCGGGGTGGACTTCTTTCTGGATGTCGCCGAGCTCCGTCATGAGGAGTTCGTCGATCGCGAGACGGCCCGCGGTGTCGTAGACGATGACGTCGCGTCCGAGGCGCTTCGCTTCGGCGTCGGCGGCCTTGCAAATCTCGAGCGGCGACGCGCCCGCGACGTTGAACACCGGAACGTCGACTTGTTCGCCGAGCACCTTGAGCTGCTCGACGGCGGCGGGGCGCTGCATGTCGGCAGCGACGAGGAGCGGCTTCTTGCCTTCCTTGGTGAGCAGGCGCGCGAGCTTCGCGGTGGTGGTCGTCTTACCGGAGCCCTGAAGGCCGACCATCATGATCCCGGTCCGACCGCCGTCCGCGAACCGGATCGCGTCGCCCTCGTGGCTCATCATCTCGATGAGCTCGTCGTGGCAGACCTTCACGAATTGGTCGCTCGCCGAGACGCGGTGCTTCTCGCCGCCGTGCTTCACCGTCGTTTGAACGGTGCGTCCGACGGCCTTCTCTTCGACGCGCGCGAGGAAGCGCTTCACGACGCCGAGCTCGACGTCGGCCTCGAGCAAGGAGAGCCGCACCTCGCGGAGCGCGGGCTGGATATTCTTCGAGTCGAGCTCGTCGAGGCCCGCCAGGCGGTTTTGAGCTTCCCGGAACCCTTTTTTCAGCGCGTCGAACACGTGGGCCGCCTCTTACCACAGGCACGGGACGACCCGAACCCGGGAACCCGGGGGACCTGGCTCGGAAACTCCCGCCAGAGGGCGGGGGAGGGGCGATAAAGTTCGCCCATGGACGCCCGAACGCCCTCCTCGTCGCGTGTCGAGATGACTCAGATCGTGATGCCGACGCACACCAATGGCGTCGGAGGCGTTCTCTTCGGGGGCATGTTGGTCCAGTGGATCGACGTTTGTGCGGCCGTCGCAGCGATCCGCCACTGCGCCGGAAGCGTGGTGACGGCCTCCATCGATCGCCTCGACTTTCTGGTGCCCATTCGCGTGGGAGACATCGTCGTGCTGCAGGCGCAGGTGAATTTCGCCGCACGGACGAGCATGGAAGTCGGCTGTCGCGTCGAGACCGAGCACCCGCGGACGCGGGAACGCCGCTACACGACGAAAGCGTATCTGACCTTCGTCGCGACCGACGAAGACGGCCTTCCACGGCCCATCCCGCCGCTCAGCCCCGAGACCGCGCTGGAAAAGCGCCGCTTCGAGCAAGCGATCGCGCGCCGCCACGAACGGCTTCGCCTCGCCGGAAAGCCGGTCGCCTAGAGCCCATCTCGTAGACGGGGTTTTGAAATGGCCTTTTTAGCCCGGGTCGCGGGCGCGAAAGAGCTCCAGCACGCGCGCGTAAATTTCGCGGCGCGACGTCCCGACGAGCGCCGAGATCGCGTCGGCCACCGTGCGCGGGGAATCGCCCGCGTCGAGCCGCTCGCCGATCAGCGCGTCGATGTCGACGTCGGCCTCGACGTCGACGTCGCCTTTGCCTTCCACGACGAGCGTGAACTCGCCGCGCTCGGTGACTTCGCGCGCGACGAGCTCGACGAGTGTGCCCCGCACGGCTTCCTCGTGAACCTTGGTGAGCTCCCGAAGGATGCACGCTTTTCGCGCCGGCATGGCTTCGGCGAGCTCGGCGAGCGTCGCGCGGATCCGCGCGGGTGCTTCGAACAACACCACCGGCTCCGGCGATTCGACCATGCGGCGGATCGCTCGTTTCCGCTTCTCACCGCGCCGCGACAGGAACCCCAAAAAAAGAAAAGGTCCATCGACCAAGCCGCTCACCGACACGGCGGCCGTGACCGCCGAAGGGCCGGGGATCGCGACGACCGTCATGCCTCGTTCGGCGGCGCGACGCACCAGCGCGGCTCCCGGATCGCTCACCGACGGCGTGCCCGCGTCGGTCACCAGCGCGATATTTTGCCCCGCATCGAGGTGCTCGACGAGCTGTTCGACGACGCGCTCGGGGACGTTCGCGTCGAGCTTCGTCAAGAGCTTGCGATCGATGCCGAGGTGCGTGAGGAGCGCGCGCGTGCGGCGCGTGTCTTCGGCCGCGATGCGCTCGACGAGCTTCAGGGTTTCCGCCGCGCGACCCGACACGTCGCCGAGATTACCGATGGGAGTCGAGACCACGTAGAGCGTGCCGCTCAACCTAGCCGCCCACTTCCACCGCGTCGCCGAGGGAGGTCTTCAGATATTCGCGCAGCTTGCCGGTAAGGCGCACCTCGAGCTGCCGCACGCGTTCTCGCGAGACGCCGAATTCGTCGCCGAGTTCCTGCAACGTGAGGGGCTCGTCGGCCACGAGGCGCTTGTCGAAAATCTGCAAATCTTTGCCGCCCAAAGTCTTTCGGAACTCGCCGAGGCGCTCGTGGACGAGCTCGGACAATTCGGCGCCCTCGGCGATGTCGTCGGGGCCTTTCCCGGCGGAGGGCAAGAGCTCCATGCGCGTCGTTTGACGTCCGTCGCCGTCGCCGACGGGCGCGTCGAGCGACGCATCGCCGCGCGAGAGCCGGCGGTCCATTTCGATGACGTCTTTCTCGTCGACCTTGAGGCTCGATGCGAGCGCGGCGTGACTCGGCTCGATCCCCATCGCCGAGAGCCGCGCCTTCTCCTTGTTCAAGTTGAAGAAGAGCCGGCGCTGGGCCTGCGTGGTGCCGATCTTCACGAGGCGCCAGTTGTTCAAGATGAACCTGAGCATGTACGCGCGGATCCACCACGCGGCGTAGCTCGACAATTTCACGCCGCGGTAGGGGTCGTAGCGCTTCACGGCCTGCATGAGGCCGATGTTCCCCTCCTGCACGAGGTCCATGATGTTCTTGTAGGCGCGCCGGTACTCGTAGGCGATCTTCACCAC
>DATBBD010000029.1:0-2266 GCA_036271175.1 Polyangiaceae bacterium
CCGAGCACCCCGGCATAAGGCGCGGCGGCGGCGCGCGCCGCCGCCGGAAGCGCGTCGAGCAATCGAAGGGCGTACTCTCGAGCGACCTCGTGGGTGGCGCAGTCGGCGTGGGGTTGGACCTCGAGCACGACCGCGCCCGCGAGCCGCGCCTCGATCGCGAACTCCGCGAGGAGACGCGTCCGGCCGAACCCGGGCGCCGATTCGACCACCACGTTTGCCGAATCGCCGGACTCCGCGCGTGTGAACGCGTCGCGGAGGGTTTGCCGCTCGAGCGCGCGCCCCGCGAAGCGCGGGCTGCCGAGGTAGCTCTCGATGACGCCTCCCTGCTCGCCGGACGGGAGCTGGGCGATGAGGGTCAGCCGGTCGATCACGTCCGCGGCGGTCGTCGGACGGCCGAGCGGATCCCGGCTCAACAAGCGATCGACGAGCGCGTCGAGGGCTTCGGGCACTTCCGGCAAATCCGGACGTTCGAGCTCGGCGACGCGCTTGGAGACCGCTCGCGGCCGCTCCCTCTGCAGCACCTCGAGCTCGGCGAGCGTGCGCGCCGGGAAGGCGTGACGTCCGGAGAGCAAGAAATAGGCAAGAGCTCCGAGCGAGTAGAAGTCGGTTCGTTGATCGAGCTCTCTGCCGAACGATTCCGGCGCGATGAACGGCGGCGTTCCGGCCACGTCGTTGGCCTTCCCGAACGCGGCCATCGTGCCGAAGTCGATGAGCTTCACGCGGCCGTCGGGCGTTACCCAGATGTTCCGCGCGCTCAAGTCACGGTGAATCAACCGGCGCGCGTGGAGCAGCGCGAGCGCGGACGCGAGGTCGCGCAAAATCCGGCAAACGTCCTTCCACGGCAGCGGCGCTTGCCTCGACACGTCGCTCCCCTCGAGGAGTTCCATCGTGTAAAAGGGCCCGTTCGCGTCCGACGCGTAGTCGTACGCCTCGACGATGCACGGATGGCGGAGGCTCGCGAGCGTGTGGTACTCGCGCTCGAACAACGCGACGTGACGCAAGTCGGTAGCCTTCGACAGCCGCTTCAGGGCGAGCGCTCTTCCGGCGACCTCGTCGTCGACGCGCCACACCGACGCCATGCCGCCCTTGCCGAGCGCGGCCTTCACGCGGTAACGATTCGCGATGAGCGCGGCCGGCACGTCCTTGGCGCGGATCTCCGAATCGAGGTCGTGATCCGGCGCCCGCGGCTCACGCGCCGACCCTCGGGTCATCGCTCCGCGGACTCGTCCGCGATCGCTCCGTTCGCGACGCCTTCCTGGCGATGGAGCCACGCGGCGAACTCCGGCGGCTCGGCCTCTTTCGACGGATGATACCCGGGCGCGAGATAGTGAAACATCACCGGCCCGAGCTCCACGATGGTCTCGAGCCGGACCATCAGACGGCGTGCGCGCGAGTCGAGCAGCTTCGCGTAACCGTCCACCTCGAGCATGTACGAGACGACCGGCGCCATGTCCGCGTACGTCTTCTTGAGCGCGCCGAACATGCCTTTCGCGCGCAGTCCGTAGTCTTTGGTGACGGCCCGGAACACGTCCCACGCCACGTGCCGGTGCTCGATCTCCTCGGCCGCGTGCCACATCATCATCGCGGCAAAGTGCTCGTCCGCACCGTCGAACCACTTTTCGGAGCTGCGCAGCATCCAGCGTGACAGCTGAGCCGTGATCGCCTCGTAACCCGCCGTGTACGCCAGCCGCCACTCGAGCGAGTCATCCTGACGACTCTTCACCAGCGATTGCTGAATCGCGTATTCGAATTCCGCGAGCCGCGGATATCGCTGCTGCAAGAATCGGCAATAGCGCTTGTGTTGGCGCGAATGGTTTGCCTCCTGCGCACAAAACGCGAGCGCGTCTGCCTTCGTCGTCTCATCGTCGATCCGTTCGACGCCCTGTCGGATGGCGTCGATGAAGTACGGCTCGAGATACGGCAGCGCGAGCTGAAAAGCGTTCAGCGTGTGGCTCAACTCCGGCCTTTTCGGATTCCACAGCCCGCCGGCGCCACGCTCGACGTCGAAGCTCATTCGCCGGACTTGGATCTGAGAAGCATTCATTCGAAGTGAAAAATCTATCACGCGCCGGGAGGTGTCGCGAATGCGAGCGGCCATTCTCGTGCACAGCGAAACAGCCAGATTCCAGCGTCACGAGCGATTCGTGCGACAACGCGTCGCACGCGCACACCGCACTACAACGTCGTCATTCGTAAAGTGCGCGTCATGAGTTGCCCCCACTCGCCGCGCGCCAAGCCGCGCGTCGGTCTCCCCCCGGCGCCCGCA
>DATBBD010000030.1:0-6758 GCA_036271175.1 Polyangiaceae bacterium
AGTCGAAGACGATGAACGGCCCCGCTGCGCGCCGGCCGAGCTCGTGGAGCGATTCGGCGAGCACTTCTTTGCCGGTGCCCGTCTCGCCCTCGATCACGACGGGAATGTCGGATGCCGCGATGCGCTCCATCATCGGGTAGAGCCGCTGCATCTCTTCGCTCGCGCCGAGGAGCGCGCCGAAGCGCGTCTGTGTCGACGACGCCGTCGCGATCTCGTCCCCTGGCTCGAGGCGGAGCAGGGTGTCGCCGACGCGTACGGTTTCGCCGCCGGTGATCTCCGCGTCGAACACGCGCACGCCGTTCACGAACGTGCCGTTCGTCGATCCGAGGTCGTACAAACGCAACGCGCCGGATTGCCAATCGAACGCCGCGTGGCGCCGCGACACCGTCCCGTCCTCGAGCTTCACGGTGCACGCCGGCCCTTGGCCGAGCAAAATTCGACCGGTCTCGGCGGGGTCCACGCGAAACGTCTTGCCGACGTCGGGACCCGACACCACGCGAACGGTGAACACGCGATGCGATCGCGGCGGGGCACGTCCGTCGAGGACGCTGAGCGCCGTCGCTTCTCCGTCTTCGTCGTCGGGTTTAGTGCTCATAGCGGTCGGATCGTACCGCGGAACTCCTCGCCGGAGTGTCCGCGACGCGCTTCTCCGCGCAAGGCACCCCAACCTGAACCTCGAAAGCGACCCTACGAACCCACCGTGAAGTGCGATCGGTTCGAGCGCGGCGGGCGCCGATTCGACCGCACTTCGACTCGGCTGCGGTGATTCGAATCCACGAAAATACGTAAATTATCGCGTGATTTGCGCCATCCCGCGCGCGGCACATCCGTTGCTGGTGGAACGGCCGACAGCGGCAGGCGTCCATCCGGGGCGCGCCGCTGCTCCTAACACCGGAGTCCAATGACCCACCCCGATCGTGCGACGCCGCTCGAGAGCCCCCATCGCCTGCCGTTCGTCCGGGCCCATCGATATGGAGTTCGTCGCTCGTGCGAGACCGCGACAGTCGCGCTCGCGTTCATCGGCGCGGCGAGTCTCGTCGCTTGCGGGAGCAAAGGCGGCGACGTCTCCGGCTCACCGAGTCAGTCGTCGAACGGAGCCGCGAGCGGAGCGGGCGCGAGCGCCGGTTCGGGCGACAGTGTTGGTTTAGGGGGGAGCCCTGGCGTCGCAGGCGTCGGCGGGGCGAACATCGACGGCGGGGTTTCGACCCCGGACAGCGACGCACCCTCGTCGGCCGATTTACCGCTGAGCCGGCTCATCGGCGGAGCGACGCTCGATCCGAACTCGTTCTGGCCACCGACCGGTCAGGACTGCGCGACGACGCTCGACGCGAGCGGCACCGTACCGACCCAGCCGCCGCAAGCATTTACCGACGAATGTTCGGCGTGTCACGGCGCGAACGGCACTGGCCACTCGATTTATCCGAACATCGCGGTGCCGCGGGCGTTCGCGGATCTTCAAACCATCGTTCGCGGCGGACGCGTCACCGCGAACGACGAAATGCCGTTCTTCAAGCCCGAGTGGCTCAACGACGACGATCTCCGTCGTATCTGGGCGTTCCTCACGCAGTCGCGCCTCGTCGAGACGAAAAATTGCCAGCCCTTGCCGGCGATGAGCGATGCCGACATTCAAGATGCGTCGAGCCGCGGCATCGCCACGTGGCGTTTGCCCGACGGCAAGACGGACCCCGCGGGCATCAAGAGCAACGTCGCGTGTGTGCAGTGCCACGCCCCCGATCCGCTCGATCTCGCTTACTACGGCTTCAAAGACAGCGACGTGCTCCGTCGCGGTCTCGGACACTTGCCGGGCACCAAGGTCGCCGACATCGTCGACATGATCCACGCGCTCCGCGCGAAATACGACATCGGACGTCGTAACCCGATGCAAGTGCGACCGTTCCAACCCGGCGGCGGCATGCTCCCCGGTTCGGGCATCGTCGAGCGCGACGCCGCGTTCGGCCAGGAGCTGGCGTCGATGAAGCTCATCGTCGCGACGAAGCCCATCGCATCGGCCGCCGACGCCGAGGCGGCGCTCGCCGAAGTGTGGGCGATCGATCGCCACTCGCTCCGCATTCCGGTGCCGTTCAACCGTTACTCGGAGGACGGCTATCACAACCCCGACGGCTACGTTTCGGACTGTACGAGCGACATCGACGGCTGCGACGACCATGGTTCCATCGCGGATTGGATCCCGGTCGCGCCGCACATTCAGGACTCGCCCGCCGATTTTTACGCGAAGGCGGACGCGTACATCGCGAACCCGACCGACGACACCGAAGGGGACGTGAGATACGACGCCGGGCAGGGGACGATGCCCGGCACGTACGACTACGGCACGCACGATCTCGACGACAACAAGTACCGCTCGCTCGTCCTCGCGAATTACTGCGTTCGACTCGAGGTCGAAGGGAAACCGGGCTGTTACGAGAAGGGCGTCGTGCCGTTTCCGAACAAGGCCGACATGTGGAACATCGGCAGCGAAGCGAACCTGTTCGGCACGAACTACGAGAAGTACCCGGCGTGCGACACGACGTGGCAATCGTGCGGCGATGCGCCGGCGAATTTGCCGCAATGGCCCGCGCATCTCCTCGCGAACCTGACGCCGGGCGCGACCTTGAGCAGCAATTTCTCGCGCCTCCGGCACCCGTGGATGACGTTGTGGTGGACGCACTTCGACCCGACGTTGCTCGCCACCGGCGACCCGACGGCGCAAAAAGACGAGTACTTCACGCGGTCCATTTTCTGGTCGAACGACAACGACGAGATCTTCGACGGTTCGAAGCCCGGCTCGGCGCATCCGACGTACGGCATCTTCGCGGCGTATGAAGTGCTCATGCACAACGTCGCGACGCTCGAAAATCCGAACATGGCGTCGTGCAAACTCTGGCCCGCGACGGATTTTCCGTGCACGGCCGTCGACGTGCGCTCCGGCTACTATCCCGACGTCATCAACTTCGCCGAACAGAACCAGCCCGGCAACGCCGAGTCGTCGAACAACGTGCACTATCAGACGCTGTTCATGCCGACCGACCCGGCGCGACGCGCGACCTATCAGCTCCTCGTCGCGAACCTCTACCGGCTCTTCTTCTGGAAGCTCATCGGCTCGCTCCAAGAAGACAACTGGATGTGCGACCAAGACGTGCAGAAGCTCCGCATGACGCGCGCTCAGGAATTCCTCACGGCCGCCGAGACGCAGGCGTCGAACGCCGCACAGGACAAGACCATGTTCGACACGCTCACGAGCCTGATGGCTCAGTCGACCGCGTCGTGTCCGCCGCTCGCGACGAATTAGCCGGAGAGTTACGGCACCAGCGCCTGGAGATGGTCGGCAGGGACGATCGCCATCGATTGCCCCGGCGGAGCCCACTCGAGGATGAGTCCGAGGCCGCTCCCCGGACCCTGGAAGTAATCGACGACGATGCCGTAACGACCTTTGACGAGCGGCGTGACCGGTCCGGCAGCGCCTCCGAAGCTCCGCTCTCCGTCGTTGTTCACGACCTGCGTCAAGACGGGCGTCCCCGCGTCCGCAGTCGGCGAGAGATCGAACAAGTAGACGTTCGAGCCGTCGTCGGAGAGCGACTCGAACTGGTAGTTGCCGGTGGTGTCGATTGTCAGCACGCCGCGAAACCGAACGGCGAACCAGGTCGTCAGGTTCGGGAATCCAGGGAAGCCCTGGGTGTAGCTTTGATTGGGGACGTCGATGTTCGGCACGTCGAACGTCGTGAGCGGGCAGGGCACTCCGGTGTTCGGCGTGTTGATTACGGAAGGATCGGAACAGGCATCGGTGAGACTCGAGAGCTTGCCGAAGTTCGGCAGCTTCGGCGTGTTGGGCTGCAGTTGATAGACGGCCGCGAAGAACCCCGCGGTGCTCCCCGTGCCGCCGAACGGGCTCGACTTCACGACCGTCACCAGCGACGTCGAAGACGTCGTTCCCTCGGGAGTCGTGACGTGGACCGTGCCCGGGCCGGAGACCAATGCATACAGGTTCGCGGGCGTGCTCACAGTGAGCCGCCCCGACGACGACGAGACGATCGGAAGGTTCGTGGTGAGCAAACCCCCTTCCGCAGGCGCGACCAACGTCACGCTCACGTCGGTCGCGTCGCCTGAAAGAGCCGCGAGATTTTCGCCGGAAACGGTGATGTCGTCGCCGGCGACAACGATCTGTGGAACCACGCCGTCGATTGCGGGGGGCCCTCCGAAAGGCGACAGGACGTCGAACGTCGCGGTAATCGGCGGCGCTTCCGCCAACGATTGCGCAAACCGGACGTCGCCGTTCGACGCCGTCAAGTCCACGAGGCAGGCGTCCATCCAGTCGGTTTGGACGCCTGCCGCTTGGCACGCGCTCGCGGCGGTCCGTCGATCGGCGTCGCTCAGTCCGTTCGCCGTCTGAAGGAGGTGCGGGAAGCTCCGGTCGGTGAAGGTTTCGGTCGACTGCGCGTCGCCGTAATCGAACAGCGAGCTCGCGTTCGTCACGCGCCAGCTCTCGACGTAGATGTGATAAAAATCCGCGAAAGCGGCCGGCGACGTCAACGTCGTGCCACCGCCACGCGTCGTCAGATCGTCCGCGGTGCTCGCGTTGGCGTTGCCGAGTAGCCCCGTCACTTGACCGCGACGCGCATCGGCGATGAACGTTTGCACGCCGAAATGAGCGCCTTCGTTCGTGATCCGGAGCTGGCTATTGTCGGGCCAAACCACCGCGTACTCGCCCGGGAGCTTCCAGATGCGCCCGCCGTCCGTGAGTCGCGTCATTCCAGCCCCGAGCGGCGCGCTGCTGTCGCTCCGATTCACGGTCCCGTCGAGGTAGAACGCGACGCGATCTTTTCCGACCCGCGCGGCGACGCCGACGATGACGGCCACGTTTTGCGAACCGAGCGGCGCGGTCCGTACCTGCACTTCGAGATCGCCGGCTGACGACACGACCAGGGTCTCTTCTCCGTGCGGCTGGCAATCGTAGCGAACGCCGTCGAACGTCGCGAGGTGTGGATCGCCGAGAGCTGCACCGACGGTCTTCGGGGGCGAAGGCAGGACGTCGCCCGACGTCGCGTCGCGACCCGTGCTGCCGCCGCTCGGTCCGCCTTCCCCGCTCGCGTCGCTGCCGATGCTGGCGTCCGACGACGAATAACCGCCGTCCATGCCGCCTCCGTCGCCATTCGGGTGAGAACCGCCGGGCCCGCCGTCTGATGCGATCGCCGAGCAATGCGGTGCCGGCCCCGACGGGGTGATGGTGAGGCCGCCCGACGCGGCGATCGTCGCCGTGCCGCCTTGCAGGTCCGCGCCGACGCAACAGAGGTGGTCGTCGTTGATGGTTTTGAGCGCGGTCTCCACCGCGTTCTTGAAGTTGTCGCGGACCGCGCCGAGGAGTATCGGGCCCGCGACGTCGTTCAAGCCGGCGAATCGAGTACTCGTGCCCGTGCCGATGATCGTGGAGTACACGCCGGAAGCGTCGTGCTCGATGCATTGCTGCACCTGACCTTGCAGAACATGCGCCGGTTGCGTCGTATTCGTCGCGCAGTGAGCCGCGTCTTGCACCGCGAGCGTGATCGGGTTTCGCGTGGTGAGGAGGCCGTTCAGTACGCAGGCGGCGACGCCGGCCTCCGGGAATGCGACGAGGAGACTACTGCTGACGTCGGTCGGGATCTGAACTCCACCGAGCACGACGGTGCTCGAACTCTGCGGAAGTGGACCGCTCGCCGGATCGACCGGCATCGGCGCCATGTTGTGCAAGTCGGAACGAAATACCTTTTCGAAGATGAAGGCGTCATTGCAGCACCCCGACGGATCGTTCGCCGTCGTGCACAAAACCGACTTCAACGAGGGGTCCGGGCACAACCCGCCTTTCGCTCCTGACGGCACTTGATAGCAATGGTCGCTCGGCGCGAAATAAGTACCGGGGAACTGGGTCGGGTCGCTGAACAACGACGGTAGGGTGTAAATCGCGAGACACCCCTGAAGCGTCTGTTGGCTCTTCAGACACTCGAGAAAGTCTTGATCGGCCGGCGCGGAAAAATCGGACGACAACCCTCCGGAAAGTCCGAACATGGTCACCAGCGCGTCGTGGATGACGCTCGGAGCGAGCAGGTCGTCGCTCATCGCTTGCGCGAGCACGTTCACGAGCGACGTCACCAGATCACAAGCGCCGGACGCCGCAGCTTTGATCGCGTCGAGGAGTTCTTGAACCGCCGCCTGGATCGTCGATGCCGCGAACGATCCGATCTGCTTTGCCATGCTGAAGTCGAAGTTCAGGTTGCTCGGCGCAACGACGAGATTGCCGCCCGTGTCGTGGGTGAGCACGATGCCGTCGGCGAGGGCAGACGTGTAGAGACTGTCGGCCTGCGAAATCGTTCCCGCGTCACCGGGTGAACGTGACGGCGAGGCATTCGGTGCACTTCCGTCGGAGAGCACGATTTCGGCGATTCCGTCGCCGTCCAGATCGCCGATCCAGATGTCGATCTGCGACGCCTGCCGAAGCCGAGTGACCCGGGCATCGAGCGCAGGCTCCGAAGCGTCGGACGTAGGAACGGTTTTCGGCCCGGAGGGCGCGTGCGAGCCGCCGCTACACCCGAAGACCGAAACTGCCGCTACGAACGAGACGAGCCGGAAGTTCTTCATGGAATGATCCTCCATCGCCTCTTACGCGCGCTACGTCGACCAGAGACCATCGACGCCCCCTTGATTTGCGCAAGAACGTTCTTCAGGCTTCGCTCTTGACCAACGTTTCGTACCCGAGACTCGGCGAATGCCGACGCGATGGACGTTCGTGC
>DATBBD010000031.1:0-11301 GCA_036271175.1 Polyangiaceae bacterium
CGACCGTCACTGGTCAGGTTGTCGGGGCTTCCGGTCGGCACGTACACGTCGACCCCGGGTCCGAGCGCGAAGGCTTCGGTTTTCGACGAGATGACGTTCGCGCGCGCGCCGAGCCGAAGATCGCCGAACTTGCCGCTCGACGGCGCGTTCGCGCCGGCGTCGCCTTTTTGAACGGCGGCAAACGGCAGATCCGCGTTCGCGTGAAGCCACGACGTGATCGGGTACGCGGCCGCGGCGTGCAGGTAGAGTTGCTTCGAGACGATCGCGCGCTGCGTCCCGGTGACGTCATCGGTCCGCTCGACGCTCGTGCCGTAGACGTAGTCGCCGATCAACGCGAGCCGGAGACGGCCATCGGTGAAGCTCGAGGCGTCGGGAACGGCGAAAAAGCGGTCTCCGGCCGGCGCGGGGTCGAACACGTTGAGCGCGAATCCTTGCGGATAAGCCTGCGCGAGCGACGTTTGCGCCGACGCCTGCGACGGCGCCGTAGTCAGCGCGACGAACGCCATCGCAGCGAGCGACCGAGCGAGCCGTGGGCGCTTCATTCCCAGCATTTTCCCAACCGTAAGATACGGGAAAACGCCGGCGCACGGTCAGAATCCGCGCGCTTAGCGAAGCAGAGCGACGGTGAGCCGAGTGCGGAGGCCGTCGTAGTACGCGGACACCGCGGCCGCGAGACGGCCTTGCACGTACCAGCGACGCAGCGGCGCTTCGATCGTCGCGAACGATTGACCGGAAAACGGTGTTCGTTGGGTCCGCTGAACGGTGCGGAGCTCGGCGTCGGTAGGGTCGAGCATCGGCGCCACCATCCGGTCGAGGTAGAGGCTCGCGAGCGCCTGGCGCCGGAGCAAGCGCGCGATCTCGATGTCGTCCATGCCTTCGGCGCGCGCCGCGGTCGACAAGGGAACGACTCCGCCGACGCGTTCGATGAGCGCGAGACGCGCCTGATCGACGCGCGCGCCGATCTCCGCCTCGGACGGCTTGGGATCGATGTTCAAGCTCTCGAGCACGGTCTCGGCGATGTGGCGCTCGAGCGCGGCGCTGATGTCGCGCGGGCGGTACGGCGGATCGCCTTCGCGCGTTTCGCCTTGGGAGAGCGCTTCGAGCCGCGCTTCGAAGGCGAGCTCGCGCTCGAAGATGAACCGCGGAGCATCGACGCCGCCGGTCTCGCGCGCGAAGAACCGCACGATCGCACGATCGAACGGCGCGCGATGGAGCGGCGCCTCTTCGGCGCGCCCGCTCACCGCGACGAGGCAGAGCGACATCACCACTGCGGCGCCGACCGACGCGCGGCCGATCACGACTCCGCGGAGTCCTCGCTCTCGGGGCCTTCGGCGGAGTCGACGTGTCCGTCTTCGTCGTAACCGTGTCGATGCGCGAAGCCGCGCGCGGCACGCCGTGCCTTCACGAACTCCGCGAAGGCGAGCACCTTGTCGAGATCGCGCGAACCGAGCCCTTCGGCGACTTCCGCGAGGCGATGACGGAGAGTGTCCGCGGTGCGCGCGCGACGGGTCGCGGCGCTTTCGGGCGGCGGCGCCACGACGCCGGCGGCCGCCGGTTCGCCGCCTTCGTTCGCCCACACCGGCCTCGCGACGGCGCGAAGGGCGTGCGTGCCGAGCCAGGCTTCCATGAATACGCGCAAGCGCTCGCTCCGAAACGCGAACCAGCGCTCGCGCTCCGGGCCGTGCGTCATGAGCACGTCTTTGAAGCGCCGAAACGCGCCCTTGCCGTCGATCGCGGCGGTCAGCTTGTCCTTCAGCTCGCTCTCCTCGAGCATCTGGATGAACCGCTCCATCCAGCGGTATTGCTCGCGCGAGCTGACCGGCTCGACCCGCATGTAGTTGGAGTCCGACGAGATGCGGGTGTGCATCTCGGGGTCGGCGATGCCGTCGACGACGCGGAGAACCTCGCCCGTACCGAGCTGGAGATAGCTGTGGACCTCCGGCGCGTTGTTCTCGAACGCGTCTTCGAGCGCTTCCCAATCGACTGGAACGTCGCGAACGGCGGCCCCTGGCGCGCCCTCCACGATGCTCTCGTTGTGATCGTTTGCCATCGTTTGCTCGACCTATCGCCCTCGCCGTTCACGGCCGCGCGCCCGATCGAGCGCGTCGTTCCACGCCTCGAGACGGCTCGCTCGATCGCTGGCGGTCAGGCGCGGCTCGAACTTCCTTTCGACCTTGGCCATTCGCGACGCGTCCGTTCCACTTCCGAAAAACCCCGCGCCGACACCCGCCAACATGGCGGCTCCGCGCGCGGTCGATTCGAGCTCGGCTGGGCGCTCGACGACCAAGTTCGACACGTCACTCTGATCCTGCATGAGAACATCGTTCGCTGCCGCTCCTCCGTCAACCCGCAGGCAGGAAATTGGCTTCCCCAGATCGTCTCGCATGGCGCGAATCAGGTCGTCGACTTGGTTCGATATGGCCTCGAGCGTCGCTCGCGCCAGGTGAGCGCGCGTCGAGCCTCGGGTGAGCCCGACGATGGTCCCACGCGCCGCCGCGTCCCAGTGAGGCGCGCCGAGACCCGACAGCGCCGGCACGAACACGACGCCGTCGCTCGACGTCACCTGCTTCGCGAGTGTCTCCACTTCGGCCGCCGTCCGGATGATACCGAGGCCGTCCCTCAGCCATTGGACGGCGGCGCCGGCGATGAAACAGCTTCCCTCGAGGGCGTAGACCACGCGGTCGCCGATTTTCCAGCCCACGGTCGAAAGGAGCCCGAATCGACTTTTGACGATCTCGTCGCCGGTGTTCATCACGACGAACGCGCCGGTGCCGTACGTGCACTTCACGTCGCCCTTGTCGAAGCACCGTTGACCGAACAGGGCCGCTTGCTGATCGCCGGCCATGCCGGTGATGGGAATGCCGTCGGGAAGGACGTCGAGCCCGCGCGTCACGGCGATGCGTCCGGCGCTGTCGACAATCGTCGGCAAAAGCGGCAGCGGCACCGAAAACAGCGCCGCCATCTCGTCGTTCCACGCGAGGCTCTTCAAGCCCATGAGCAACGTTCGCGACGCGTTCGTGACGTCGGTGACGTGCGGCGCTCGGTACGCGGCACCGCCCGCGAGCCTCCACACTAGAAACGAATCGATGTTGCCGAAGGCGAGCTCGCCCTTCTCCGCTCGATCCCGCGCACCGGGCACGGCGTCGAGGAGCCACGCGATCTTCGTCGCGGAGAAATACGGATCGAGCACGAGCCCGGTCGTGTCGCGGACGCGCTCCTCGTGACCGGCGGCCTTCAGCCGTTCACAGACGTCCGCCGTACGGCGGTCCTGCCAGACGATGGCCCGGTGGAGGGGTCGATCCGTGGCGCGCTCCCAGAGCAAGGTGGTCTCGCGCTGGTTCGTGATCCCGATGGCGCCAATGTCGTTTCCCGAGACGCCGGCAGCGCGGAGCGCCTCGCCCACGGATTCCACGACGCTCCGCCAAATCTCGTCGGCGTCGTGCT
Organism: Polyangiaceae bacterium; assembly: GCA_036271175.1. Taxonomy (GTDB): domain Bacteria; phylum Myxococcota_A; class Polyangia; order Polyangiales; family Polyangiaceae; genus DASZVB01. The sequence continues at coordinate 3,445 of DATBBD010000031.1, forward strand.
CGACCCATCCGGGTCGGGGGAAATGCTGGGAAAACTCACGGTTCGCCCGCCCGAGCGTGGCGCCGTCGGTCGACATGACGAGCGCGGTGGAGCCCGTCGTGCCCTGATCGATCGCGAGGAGATGCCGCGACATGGGCCGCCCAGGCTATCAAATCGGTGTTGGCTTGTCGTCGCGCTGCGCGGACGGTAGCCTTCCGACCCGATGGCCCGGTTGCAGCTGTCGACCCCGGATGGCCAACAGGTCGTCGAACTCGGCGCGCACAATACGCTCGGCCGGCATCCGACGAATTCGATCCAGCTCCTCGACAAGATCGTTTCGAAGGAGCACTGCGTCATCGAACGGCGCGGGTTTCAGTTCGTGCTGCGCGACCTCGGTAGCCTGAACGGCACGTACGTCAACGGCGAGCGCGTGAATGGCGAACGCTCGCTGAAACACGGCGACGAAATTGCGCTCGGCTCCACCCGCGCGCGGCTCGATGATCCGACGGCGGCCACGCCGGCCGCGTATCCGCCGGCGCCGCCCCAACCCCAGTCGAGTTTTCGTGCGCCCGTCACGACGGGACAACGCCCCGTGCAAGCCGGCATGCCCTCGACCCCGATGGCCGCTGCGCCGGTAGTCGACCAGCGAGTCGGGCAAGCGCCGACGGGCACGCTGAACAGCGGCTTCGCCGTCGCGGGTGGCTTCGCTCCCGTCGCTGCCCCGACGCCGGGCCCGAGCCCGCGCATCGGGCACCAGACGCGCATCGACGTCACCGACGCGGGCCGGGCGATCGGCACGCAGATCGCTGCGACGCAAAAGGGATTTTCACCGTACGACCAGATCCGCTCGAACACGGCGCAACTGGCCGCGGACTACGAGCGGTTGCGCCTGTCGCACGAGCTGTCACACGAGATCTGCATGGAGCGCGACCTGACGTCGCTCCTGAACAAGATCCTCATCAGCATGTTCAAGTTCGTGCACGCCGATCGCGGGTGCATCTTCTTGAAGGAGAAGGACGACCTCGTCGCCGGCGCGAGCCTCCGGCGCGACGGCTCGGACGCGCCGATCACCGTGTCATCCACGATCATGAATCACGTGATCAAGGAACGCGCGACGGTGCTCACCCACGACGCCGCGATGGATTTCGCCGGTTCCAAAGGGAAAAGCATGATCCTGAACCGGATCAGCTCGGCGATCGTGGCGCCGCTCCTTCACGAGGACGACATCCTCGGCGTCCTGTGGCTCGACAGCGAGACACTGGCGCAGTTCCAGCAAAAGGACCTGGAGATGGTGACGGCGATCGCCGCCCAGGCCGCGATGTTCATCGAGATCAACATCCTGGCGAAGAAGATCGAGCGGGAGATCGTCGCGCGCGAGCGCTTCAGCCGACTTCTGTCGCCGAACGTGGCGGCGAAGGTGCTCTCCGGCGAGATGATCGTCCAGCGCGGCGGGAAGCTCGTGGAGGAGTGCACGGTCTTCAACTCGGACATCCGTGGGTTCACGCGGATGAGCGAGAGCGCCGACCCGGCCTTCCTCGTCGAAGTCTTGAACGACTACTTCGAGCAGATGGTCGAGACGATATTCAAGTACGACGGCACGCTCGACAAGTTCATGGGCGACGGGATCATGGCGCTCTGGGGCGCGCCCGTTCAACTCGACGACGATCCGCTTCGCAGCGTGAACTGCGCCCTCGAACAAATGGACGTGCTCGTTCGCCTGAACGCGCAGCTCGTCGAACGGAACCTCGAGCCGCTCGCGATCGGCATCGGCATTCACACCGGGCCGCTCGTCGCGGGCTACATCGGGAGCTCGAAAGCGCTCTCGTACACCGTCATCGGCGACACCGCGAACACCAGCGCACGCCTGTGCGGGGTGGCCGCCGCCGGACAGATCCTCGTCAGCGAATCGACCTTGTCGCGCATCGGCGCGGGGTTCGAATATCTGGAGCTCCCGCCGGCGCATTTGAAGGGCAAAGAAAAGCCCTTCAAGTTGTTCCAGATCACCGGAACGAAGCCGAGCATCCAAGTCCCCGCAGCGCTCTCGACGTAGACCCGATCCGGCGCTGAGCTTCTAGGGTTCCCAGGCGAGGGAGCCGGTATCGAGCGACACGGCGTACGCGCCGGTCGCGTCGCGAGGGAGACGCGCGCCGTTCTGGCTCAAAGCACCGCCATCGACGACGACGCGGAGCGAGTGCTTCGGCGGAAAATGACGAGGTAAGGTCCATTTCCAGACCACGCCCTTGCCGCGCGACACCGGCGTGACGGCTTCGAACATTTTCTCGGCGCGAAGATAGGAGCCGACCTCGACGAACGTGTCGATCCACAGATCGTCCGCGGCCTTCGCGTGGTCGATCATGGTCTCGAGATCGGCTTGCGGGACGCCCTCGTACCAAGTCTCCGGCAAGATGCTGTGGAACACGATGACGAGCCATTTCGATTGCGCGTCGGCGTCGTCGATCCACCCCGACCAGTCCTTCACCGTTTGACCGCGCGAGGGCTCGACGAACTTCGCGTCGATCGCGAACCAATCCGGCGTGGCCGATGCATCGACGAGGTTTCCCGAGCCGGCGCGGGCGAGCAAGAACGTGCCCTCGACGGCCGAGCGATACGCGGGCGACGTGTCGACGAACGGGTACGCGAACGTGTAGACGTCGGGCACGCCGAACTTCGATTCGATGTACGCGTTGCAGCGGTCGATCTCGTCGCGGGCCGAGCCGCACCTGCCCTGGCCGAGATCGGCGGCGTGGCAATGATTGACGGTGTGATTGCCGAGTTCGTCCCCCTCGCGTGCCGCGCGGCTCCAGTCCGGTTCGTTCCCCTCGGTGTTGTCCTCGGTGAGGAAGAACGTCCCTTTGACGCCCTTCGCTTCGAGCGCCGGAAGCGCGAGCGTCGCGTCGGCCGGCGAACCGTCGTCGAACGTCATCGTGAACGCCGCCTTGTGGCCGTTCCACGGCAGCACGGTGAGCCGCGGCACCCCCGCCGAGTGGTGCGGATTGGCGTGAAGCGTGTTGGATTTCGCCTTCGGCGCCCATGACCACGCGGCTGCACCCACGCCGGTGCCGACCAGAAGCCATCTGCCCAGATTTTTGAAACGGACCATCAGGGTAAGCTCGCTACCAGTCTAGCGCTGCGCTCTTACCGCGCCCGCTCCGGCCTCGAAACGCCTCTTTCGTGCGGCTTCTAGCGGCTTACAACTCGCCGTTCAGCGGGTCGTATTGTGCGTTCTTGCCCTTCGGCGACTTTCGCTTCGCGGCTTCCCCGATGGCGTCCATGAGGCTCGACTTCGGCATGCCGACGGCCTCACCCGACGAATGGCTCGCGCTCTTTGCGTGACTCTCGCTCTCGCGGGCGGCGGCCTTCGACGGACGCGATTCGTCGTCGCTCGCCTTCGACGCCGCGATCGCTTTCTGAGCGTGCGTCGCCTTCGGCGCGGGGCTTTCGGCGGAGCTCGACGAAGCGCGCTTCGAAGCCGGCGCGAACGCCTGCGCCGCGACCGCTTTGGCGAGCGGCACGGCGGAAGCCGGTGTCGCCGCAGTGTGGACGGCTGACGCCGGGTCCACGGGGAGCGCGGACAGCGACGTCACTTCCTTTGCGTGCGCTGTCTCGATGGGCGCCGGAGCTTCCGCCGCGGGAGCCGGCGTCGGAGCCGCGACGAGTGCGGGTGCAGGCCGGTCGGCGAGCGAGTCCGTCTTGGACGTCACGTCGAGACCCGCCGCGGCAGCCGCGACGGGCGTCGTCTCTCGAAACGCGTCGAGCGCCCGAGGAGTGCCGAAGCTTGGCCCGCCGAGCAACGTGCGCTCGGCGTCGAGGTAGCGCGACTCGACGTGCAGAGAGCGCGCAGCGTCGAGCAAGATGTCGTTGCGGTACAACGTGACGAGCACGCCGCCGATGAACGCGACCCCGAGCAGCCATTGCCCGAATCGGCTTCCGCCGGATCGCCTCGCGCGAGCTGGCGGAATCGTGAACGCCACCGGTCCGCTCGGCGCGACGCTCTGACCGGACGCGGCGGGCGCGTCGGTGTTGCGCGCGACTCGCGCCGAAGCCGGCGGCGCCGTGGGGCGATCACGGTCTCGCCGGAGCTCGCCACGCGGGGTCGCCCAATCATCGGGAGCCGGCGCGCGATAGTCGCCGGCCCACGGTTCCTGAGTACGAAGCGGCGCCGCCGCCGGGGGCCACGACTGCTGCGTCGCGACGAGCACCGGCGCGGGCGGCAACGACGCAACGGCCCGCGAAGCCGGCGCGGGCGCCGGCCGAAGCGATGCGGCGGGTCCTGGAACCGTCGCTTTCAATGCGGGGACGGGAATGGAAGCCACGCGCGACGCTGGGGCCGGAAGCGGACGCAACGCGGGCGCCGGTGCGGGAGCGGGAACGGCACGCAGCACCGGAGCCGGTGACGGCGCGGGTAAGCGTGGCACCTGGGGCAATGCGCTCGCCATCGGCCACACGACTTCGACCTGCGAAATCTCTTCTTCGTCGTCCTCGTCCGCGGCGTCGAGGCCAGCGATGACACCGAGGGGCAGCCACTCGTCCATGCCTTCCTTCCAGACCGACGTGGAGGCATCGACGATATCGAGACGAAACGCGTCGTCGAGCTGATCGACGGTCATCGTCTTGATGTCGTCCCACGACACTGCGACGTGCCAAACCTCGACGACGTTGGTGGCGAGCGCGGGGCTCGATCGACGGGACGAACGCGAATGGGGCGTGTACGGCTCGAGCGGCATCGTCGCCTGTTCTCCTCGACTGAAAAGACCGGCGGCACCCGGCAAGGCGCGCCCCGGACACTCCGGCCGCACGACGTCCGCGCGGCACGCGCTCTCAGAATAGGCCATGCTCGGAAATGGGCGAGCCGAAAAGAGAGCTGAAACTTTTCGTTGTCGACGCAAACCGTTCGGTCCGAGGGTCGTCCGGGATTGTGGGACCCCCGTCGTTCACGCATACTTCGTGGTGAAGCGGGGCTCCGATCCGGCCTAAATTACGGGCAACGAGCGCCGTCGATTCGCCGCAACGTGCTCGACACGGAGCAACAATGAGCTAGGGCCGCATGGGCCGCGCTCGATCGCGAGCAGTTCACGCGGGCTCGGCAGTCGACCCAGTGAGCTACGGAGCAAGACATGAGTAAGCAAGCCTTCCACAGCGCGCTCTCGGACGAGGAAATGGCGGCGATGAACTCGAGCAGATCGGGCGGCGGCCCCGCGGCCCTCGGGCGCTGGTTCGTCCGGCTCCTTGGTATTGGAGCGCTCACTCTCGCCGGCGCTTACTACGTGCCGCTCTATCGAGCTCATCGCGAGCTCACGACGGACTTCGCCGCGCTCAGTCAAGAGCGCGACGCCGACGCCAAAAGCGTCGCCGAATTGAAGGCGCAGCTCGCCGCCGCGACGGCCACGCGCGACGCGCTTCAATCGAAGACGGGCAAATCCGAAGCGCGCGCAGCCGCGGCGCACACCGGCGCCGAGCAGCTTCGCGCGACGCTGACGGCCAAGTTGGCGGGGCCCGTGTCGCACGGGGCGCTCGCGGTATCGACCAAGGACGACCATGCGCTCGTGACGTTCCCGGCGGCCGCACTCCGCGAAGCGGACGGGGCCGAAGTAACGCCCGCCGCGTCCGCGAGCCTGTGCGACGTCGCTCGCAGTGTCGCGGCGAGCGGGGCGACGATTCGCGTCGTCGACTTCGTCGCTCCGGACGTCGCGCCGTCGGCACAAGACAGCGCTTGGATGCGCGCGTCGGAGCGCGGAGCGAACGTGGCGCACGCCCTCGAAGGGCCGTGTCGGTTCCCGGCCTCTCATCTCGCAGCCATCGCGCTGAACCGGAGCGGCGCCGACGTGACGCTCTCTCCGCCGGCGTTCGAGCTCGAGATTGCCCCCCCTCTCTCCCCATAACCAACCCGTAAATATCTCGAGCACCGTTCAAGCAGTCACACACGTTCTGACTGCTCAGTTCGAGTTGGATCTTTCCATCTGCTCGGCGCTCCACGTCCCAAGTCGCACGCGGACGTGCGCCTCGCTTCGTTCCTAGAATTCGGACAGTCAGCCGAATTCGACTCGACGAAAAACGGTCGGAAAAATCTCGCCCGGGCGTGCGAAAGAGCGACCTAATTACTACGAATTTCTCACCTCGCTCACGACTTCGAGCGATTCGCTCTAGCGTGGCAAAAGAATTTTCACTTCGCGTGAATTTTCATTGTCTCGATTAACCCGAGACCCACAAGCGATGTCGTTGGAAGCTAATAGAAGGGCGCCAAGTGTTTCTGGCGGAGTCTGTTTTGCATTGGTAAGGGGAAGTGCGCGCGTGTGCCGTACAGGTCGGTAGCGACCGCGCTGGAGCGGGCTTTTCATGAAGACGACACTCGTTGGTTCGCACTCGGCGATGTTCGCCGCTGGCCTCGGCTTGGTACTCGGTCTCGGCGGTTGCAGCTCGAAGAGCCCCGACACGGGAAGCGGCAGCAACGGCGAGAGCACCGGCGGTGAATCCGGTTTCGGTGGAGGCAACGGCGGCTCTGCAACGAGCAACGGCGGGTCGCTCGCAAGCAACGGCGGTAGCTTCACGGGCGGCGGCGGAGTCTCGGTCGGTAACGGCGGCAGCGTTACGGGCGGCGGCGGCACGCCGATCACGGGGAACGGCGGTGACACGACGGGCGGCGGCGGCACCCCGGCGGGCAACGGCGGCACCACATCTGGCGGCGGTGGCGACGCGGGCACGGTCACCGAGCCCGACGGCGGCGGCGTGACGTTGCAGAGCTGCGATCAGCGAACCGAGTCGAGCGCGAAGCCGCTCACGCAACCCTGCGGAGACTTCACGACGGTCGAAGGGAAGAACATCAAGCTGGGCCCATACGGCGCCGTGATGGAGCAGAACGTCGGAACCGGCTTCGAAAACCCGGATCCGATGGACTCCGCGAACTGCCCCACGTTCGCCGCGATCTTCGCGGAGCCGGCCGCCGTCACGAGCCAGCTTCTCGACACCGGACCGCTCGATTTCAAGCTCTACACCGTCTATCGCCCTGCGAAATGGCCGGCCGGGAAGATCCCGGTCATCACCTGGGGCAATGGGACCTGCGCGCAGCCCGAAGGTTACGGCGGGTTACTCCGCTACGTGGCGTCGTTCGGTTACTTCGTCGTCGCCGCGAACTCGCGCGAAGTGGGCAACGGCCAGGATATGCTCCACGGCCTCGACTACGCCGCGGCCGCGAACATGGATTCATCGAGCCCGTATTTCGGTCACCTCGACATGACCGAGGTCGGCGCAATGGGACATTCGCAAGGCGGTGCCGCGACCGTCACGGCAGCGGCGGACGCCCGCGTGAAAGACGTCATCATCTTCAACGCCGCGCTGAACGCCTCGAAGCCGTTCTTGGCCATCTCGGGTGATCTCGACATCACCGGCTACACGGCCGCCCAAATGTCGACCGCGGTAATGCAGGCTCCGCAGGGCGCGTACCTTTTCTATCACAACCCCGCCGGCGCCTCGGGCGACAGCCTCCGTGGTCACCTCGTCCTCATGCTCACGCCGGAACGCGTGATCGAACCCACGGTGGCCTTTTGGGACATGCTCCTCAAGGGCAGCGCGACCGCCAAGAACGAATTCGTCGGATCGAGCTGCGGACTCTGCAGCGATGCGACGGACTACGCCTTCGGCGAGCATGGGTTCTAGCCAAGACTCGCTTGGCTCGAGCACGCGGCCATCTGGGCGCTCTCGGTCCTCAGCGTGGCAATCCACGCTTCCGGGCCTCACCCGCCCATCTAGCCACGCGGTCTTCGCCAATCGAGCCTTGGCTGGGTATTTGCGTTTGCTGGGTTAATCGCGATCTGTTCGGCGCGAAGGGGTCGCGTCTCGTCGCGGCGACCGGGGCCCTTCCCGGTCGCTGGTGCTCCTGAACTC
>DATBBD010000032.1:0-3025 GCA_036271175.1 Polyangiaceae bacterium
ACGGTGACGCGACGCTACACGCCGGCGACTGCGCGCGTCGCCGCGCCGTCGTCGCCGCCCGCGGCGCGCTCCACTCGTTACGCGTGGCCCGTCCCCCGCGTGTTCACCGCGCCGCGGCCGCGCGCGTATGCGATGGCCGGCGCGGCTACGAACTACGCCGCTACGCGTCCCGTGGCGCGCTCCGCAGCGACGAGGGTCGCGGCGCCCGTGGTGTACCGTCCCGCAGCCCCGGCCGCGCGCGGTCGTCGCTGAGCGCCGGTCGTTCGGCGGGCGCGTCCGCTCAACGTGTCGTAGTTCGCCCGGCGACCGCCTGAACGGCGTGCGCCGCGGGGCTCGTGGAGGTCCGCGTGGTTACCGACTCCGGCAACGTCATCGCGGGCGTCGACTGTGCCGCCATCAAGAGCACCGCTTCGAGCGACGTCGTGAGCAGCGACTGCACTGCAATTCGGTCCACGTCGCGATGCTCCATCCAATCGATGCAGGCGGCGTCGACGAGACCGAGCCACGCGCGGAGCGAGATACGGACCAAGGGCGGCGCTTCGGTGAGGCCGAGACCTCGTAGAACGCGGTGGATGACGACGACGCGTTCCTCTTCGACGAGCGCTTCCACTTCGGGGTCGGAGCCGATGCCTCGACGGATCAACGTCTCGTATGCCGAGCCGTGTCGCTCGATGTAGTCGAGGTAACGGTCGAGGCTCGCCTCGAGCTGCTCGAGGGGCGACAAGGTCGGATCCGGTTCGGTGACGTCGCGCATTTCTTCGAGCGTCGCGCGCACGGTCTCGACGTAGAAACGACGCTTGCTGTCGAAGTAGTGATAGAGGAGCCCCTTCGACACACCGACCGCTTCGGCGATGTCGTCGATCGAGATCTCGTCGTAGGGGCGCTTCGAGAACAGCTCGCGCCCGCGAGCGATGAGTTGCCCGCGTCGTTCGTCGGTGTCCAGGCGAGTGCGGGTCCGCGCGATCTTCATGTCCCCTGAGGCTGGAGCTTATCGCAGTCTATTGACCAGAGTTCGATAGCGCATCCTAGAAAGTCTGTATCAATGCGTTTTGATTGAATAAATTGTCTATTGATTAATGTTCAATAGTCGCTATGCTGGGGTCATGGGCAACGACCACATCCTCATCATCGGGAGCGGTTTCGCCGGGCTGGGGCTCGGTATTCGGCTCAAGCAAGCGGGCATCGAGGATTTCACGATCCTCGAGCAAGCCGACGACGTGGGCGGCACGTGGCGAGACAACACGTACCCGGGCGCCGCTTGCGACGTGCAATCGCACCTCTATTGCTATTCGTTCGAGCCGAACCCGAACTGGTCGCGGTCCTTCGCGCCGCAGCGCGAGATTCTCGACTACCTCCGGCATTGCGCCGACAAGTACGACGTCCGGAAGCACATCCACTTCGGCACGCAGGTCTTGGGCGCGACGTTCGACGAGCGCGCCGGGATGTGGGAGCTCACCACGAACCGCGGGAGCTTCCGGGGCCGCGTGCTCACGTTCGCAACCGGCGGCCTGAGTCGTCCTTCGCTTCCCGACATCGCGGGTCGAGATGCGTTCGAGGGGCGCGCGTTTCACTCCGCGCGATGGGGAAAGGGCGCGTCGTTCGAGGGCAAGACGGTCGGCGTCATCGGCACCGGCGCGAGCGCGATTCAGATCGTCCCCGAGCTCGCGCGCGACGCAAAGCGACTCATCCTCTTCCAGCGCACGGCGCCCTGGGTGTTGCCGAAACCGGATTATCCGATTCCGAAAGAGCATCGGGTCCGGCTCGGTCGGTCACCATTTCTGCAGTGGTTCGAACGAGCATCGCTGTACGTCCGACTCGAAGCGCGCTTGCTCGCGATCTTGAAGCGGCCGCAGCTGATGAGCCACGCCGAGCGTATGGCGACCCGCTTCATCGAGAAAAATATTTCCGATCCGCTGCTCCGGAAAAAGCTCGTCCCGAACTACCGCATGGGGTGCAAACGCATCCTCATGAGCAACGAGTATTACGCGGCGCTCGCGCGTCCGAACGTCGAGGTCGTCACCGACGGCATCGATTCGATCAATTCGCGCGGTGTCGTCGGTCGTGACGGGCGCGAGCACGCGGTCGACACGATCGTTTACGCCACCGGTTTTCAGGTGTCCGAGGCCGTCGCGCCGTTCCCGATCGTCGGCAAGAACGGCGTGAATCTCCAAGAGCACTGGGCGGACGGCGCGGAGGCCTATCGAGGCGCAACCGTCCCGGGCTTTCCGAACCTGTTCTTCGTCGGCGGTCCGAACACCGGGCTCAGCCACAGCTCGATGATCTACATGCTCGAGTCGCTCATGAACTACGTCGTCGACGCCGTTCGAATCATGCGGCGCGAGGGCATCGACCAAGTGAGCGTGAAACCCGAAGTGGCGGAGCGATTCAATCGAGAGCTCCAATCGCGATTCAAGGGGACCGTCTGGGCTTCCGGGTGCCAGAGCTGGTACCAGTCGAAGAACGGGAAAAACGTCGCGCTCTGGCCGGGGTTCACCTTCGATTTTCGGCGGATGACGCGGCGGTTCGATCTTCCGAACTACGACGCGACGACGCGGGAACGCCTCGCGCACGACGCCGCCGACCCTCGCGCGGCAAAACCCGCCGCCGCGCCGCGCGAGGCTGCCGTCACGGTCGCGAGTTCGTCGTAAGCTGCGGGCCTCGGCGACCCTTCGCCATGGCCCACCGCGACCGTCGAACATCGAAGAAAACGTCGGGGGCGCCGCTCACCGCTGCGCTCCGCGAGCGCGTGCGTGGCGCGCCGGCGGCAACGCCGGCTACGAAGCCCGAAAGCGTGGCGTCCCACATTCCCGACGCGAACGACGACGACTCTTTTCGCAACATGCTTGCGGCGGAACTCGTCGTCGTGGCGCCGCTTCCCGGCACGCTCCGCGTGCCGCTCAGCACGGGAACGGCGACGCCTCGCGACGCCTCGCGAACCGTTCGGCAGAAGCGACGGCAAGTGCACTTCGTCGTCGAGCGCGACGGTTATGGGACGACCGCGTATCGCAGCGACCTCGGCGAACGC
>DATBBD010000033.1:0-17828 GCA_036271175.1 Polyangiaceae bacterium
GCGCGAGCCGCTCGTTCGAGAAGCGATTCAGCGTAGCCTCGTCGACGCCGATGGCGCGACGCTTCGGCGAACGGTGCCGCCGCTCGGTGGAGGGGCCGGGTGATAGGAAACGGAGACCGCAGGGAGGTTCGGCTCCGGATCCGGCCTGAAGAGTTTCGCCTCCTTCGGGACCTCGTCAACGAGCAGGCCGGGCTGCATTTCGACGACGGTTCCTCGTACCTGTTCGATCGCCGGCTCGGCGAGCGTGTGGCCGCGCTCGAGCTGGCGGACTTCGACGAGTATTACAAGTACCTACGCTTCAACGTCCGAGGTCGCGCGGAGCTCGAAGAGGCCATCGAGATCCTCACCACGAACGAAACCTATTTTCTGCGGCAGGAGTATCAGCTTCGTGCCTTTCAGAACGAAGTGCTCCCGCGTCTCGCGAAGTCGAATGCGGAAAAGCGCCGGCTCGTCGTCTGGAGCGCCGGGTGCTCGACCGGCGAAGAGGTCTATTCGATCGCCGTCATGCTGCACGAAACGGGCCTTTTTCAAGACTGGGACGTTCGGGTACTCGGAAGCGATATTTCGAAACGGAGTGTCGCTGCTGCGCGAAGGGGCGTTTATCGAGCTGGCGCATTTCGCTCCACTCCCCCCGAGTTCAGAACGACCTATTTCATCGAACGCGACGACGGCGCCCACGTGGTCGACTGGGTGCGGAAATACTGCTACTTCGGGCACTTAAACTTGCTCGATGGCCTGAAGGCCGCGACCCTCGGCAGGGTCGACGTCGTGTTCTGTCGAAATGTGCTCATCTACTTCGATGCCGAATCCCGCCGTCGGGTGATCGACAACCTATACGATCGTCTGGTTCCAGGGGGCTACCTCATGCTCGGACACTCGGAGTCGCTCCTCAATCTGTCGACAGCCTTCGAGTTGGTTCATTTGTCTTCCGATTTGGTTTATAGGCGCCCCAATCTCGTGCACCGAGAAGGCCGCGAAAGGAATGGGCCATGAGCACGGCTCCCAAGCGACGCGTCCGAGTTCTCGTCGTCGACGACTCGGTCGTGAACCGCCGAGCGATCACGACGCGACTCACCGCGTCCGGCGAAGTCGAAGTCGTCGGCCGTGCCGCCGACGGCAACGAGGCGCTTCGTCTCGCCTACGACCTGAAGCCCGACGTCATCACGCTCGACCTCGAGATGCCGAAGATGGACGGCTTCAGCTTCCTTCGGCTCTTGATGGCGAGCCGCCCGAGCCCGGTCATCGTGGTCTCGAGCTATGGACAGAAGGAAAACGTATTCCGCGCGCTCGAGCTCGGGGCCGTCGATTTCGTCGCCAAGCCGGACGCGTCACTCGGTAGCGACGCCGACGATGCGCTCGACGGACTCCTGCAAAAAGTGCTGCTGTTCCGCGAAGGCACTCGCGACCGCGTCAACGTGCGGCCGAGTCACATGCCGCCCTCGGACCGACACCGTGACGTGCCGCAGTTCGAGGCGCCTCGGCTCGCGCCGCGCGTGCTCGTCGCCATCGTTGCGTCGACCGGCGGTCCGTCCGCGCTCAGCGAGCTGTTCGCGCAGCTGTCGTCGCGCGGCAGCTACGCGGTACTCATCGCGCAGCACATGCCCGAGCGCTTCACGCGCACTTTCGCCGAGCGCCTGAATCGGAAGAGCGTCCTCGACGTCCGCGAAGCGCAGGACGGCGACGTCGTGGTGAGTCACAGCGCATTCGTCTGTCCCGGTCGTCAATGCATGGAAGTGGAGCTCGCCGCAGGCGGGCAGCTTCGAGTGCGGGTCGTCGCGCCGACTCCGGAAGATCGCTACGCGCCGAGCGGCAACCGGCTCCTCACGAGCGTCGCCAAGGCTGCTCGGACGCGGGCCATCGGCGTCGTGCTCACCGGCATGGGCGACGACGGTACCGATGGCGCGCGCGCCATCCGCGAAGCGGGCGGGATCGTCATCGCCGAAAGCGAAGAAACCGCCGTCATCTTCGGCATGCCCGGCCAGGCGGCGCGTGCAGGCGTTGTCACGCGGGCGTTGCCGCTCTATCAGATCGCCGATTTTCTCGACGAACTCGTCCGGTAGTCCGCTCCCGCCGTTTTCGGCGTCGGAATGAAACTTGCCGGCCGGATGTTGGCTCCCCCGAGTCGTCGTTCGACGACGGGACGGACCCGATTTTTGAGAGGAACGGAGACAAGAGAGATGAGGATGAAAGCCTTTGGTCCCAAGCTGGCGTTCGTCGCCGCGGCGTCGATCGGGCTCGGGCTCTGGCCCGCGGCGTGCACCGGACACGGAGGGCCACCGAGCGCTTCGACGGTCGGCGCGCCGGCGGCGACGCCAGGGAACCTCGTTCCACGGTCGTTCTTGCCGATGCCGTCGTTCGCTTACGCAAAGGGGGTCGATTCTTCGTCGATGTCCATCGCGGACGTCGCCGAGCGCGCCGCGCCGAGCGTCGTCAACGTCGCGTCGTCGCGCACGGTGAAGACCGTGCGCGAGAATGCGCCGTTCTTCCTCGAAGATCCGTTCTTCCAGCGCTTCTTCGGCCCTCAAGGCGGACCGCAAGGACAGCAACCGGAACAGAGGCAAATCGAGCACGGCCTGGGCTCTGGCGTCGTCATCTCATCGGACGGTATCGTCCTCACGAACAACCACGTGGTCGATGGCGCCGATGAAATCAAGGTGACCACCGCCGACAAGCGGGAGTTCAACGTCAAGGTGATCGGCACCGACGCGAAGAGCGATCTGGCCGTGCTGAAGCTCCAAGGCGACGTGAAGGATCTGCATCCCATCGAGCTCGCCGATTCGTCGCGGCTCCGGCTCGGCGACGTCGTTCTCGCCATCGGCAACCCCTTCGGCGTCGGTCAGACGATCACGATGGGCATCGTGAGCGCCAAGGGGCGCGCCAACGTCGGCATCGCGGCGTACGAAGACTTCATCCAGACCGACGCCGCCATCAACCCGGGCAACTCGGGCGGCGCTCTGGTGAACATGGAGGGTCAGCTCGTCGGCATCAACACGGCGATCCTCTCGCGCACCGGCGGTTCGAACGGAATCGGCTTTGCCATCCCGTCGAACATGGCCCAGCCGATCATGAAGGCGCTGCTCGATCACGGGAAGGTCGTGCGCGGCTGGCTCGGGGTCGGCATTCAAGACGTCGATCAAGACCTCGCGAAGGCCATGAACCTGCCGACGACGAAGGGCGTCCTCATCTCGGAAGTGATGGACACCGGGCCCGCGGCGAAGGCTGGACTTCAGAGCGGTGACGTCGTGCTGAAGCTGAACGGTCTCGACGTCGATTCCACCGGCGAGTTCCGCAACGCCATCGCCGCCGCTGGCGCCGCGGCCATCGTCAAGCTCGACGTGCTTCGCAACGGGAAATCGTTCGCCATCGACGCCAAGCTCGGCGAGCTCCCCGAGAAGGTCGGTGCCGCTGGCGGAACGACGCTGGGAACGCAGCCCGGCGGACTCGAGGGGCTCACGCTCGAGGATCTCAACCCCGGGCTTCGGCAACGGCTCCAGCTTCCGTCGAGCGTCAAATCGGGCGTCGTCGTCACTCAGGTCGATCCCGGAAGCCCCGCGGGCGAATCCGGTCTCCATCCCGGCGACGTCGTGCTCGAGGTGAACCGCGTCGCCGTCACCAATGTCGACGCCTTCAAGGCGGCGTACACGAAGGCGAAAGATCGCGCCTTGCTCCGCATCGTGCGCGAAGGCCGCACCTTGTACGTCGTCGTCAAGCGCTGAGCTTCGAGCGCTGAGACTGAGACAATCGGCGAGGCCGCCTTTCGGGGCGGGTCTCGCCGTGTCGTTTCAGGCCTTCGCGAAGACGAGCACGCCGTTCGTCCCGCCGAAGCCGAACGAGTTCGACAGCACGTGGCGAAGGGGCCGGCGTCGGGCCTCGTGCGGCACGAGATCGACGCCGCGCAGCGACGGTTCGGGGTGGTCGAGATTGATCGTTCCCGGGACGACGCCGTCGCGCAGGGCGAGGACCGAAATGACGGCTTCGAGTCCGCCTGCGGCGCCGAGCAGGTGCCCGGTCATGCTCTTCGTGCTGGAGATCCAAAGGCCGTCCGACACGTGGCCGCCGAACACCGCGCGCATCGCTTCGATTTCCAGGAGATCGCCTTGGTGCGTCGACGTGCCGTGCGCATTCACGTAGTCGATCGCGCTCGGAGCGAGCTGGGCGTCGGCGAGCGCGCGCCGCATGGCCCGTTGCGCGCCTTCGCCCTCGGGCGCGGGTTGAGTGAGGTGATGCGCATCGGCGCTCGCGCCGTACCCGACGAGCTCGGCGTAGATCGTCGCCCCGCGCCGAACTGCGCGCTCCCGCTCCTCGAGAAACAAGATGCCGGCGCCTTCGGCGATCACGAACCCGTCGCGATCGACGTCCCAGGGGCGGCTCGCGCGCGCCGGTTCGTCATTGCGCTTCGACAGCGCGCGCATCGCGGCGAACCCGGCAACGCCGAGCGGCGTGATCGCCGCTTCGGTGCCGCCCGCGACGCAGGCCTCCATGTCGCCGTGCACGATGCCGCGGAATGCTTCGCCGATCGCATGCGCCCCCGACGCGCACGCGCTGGTGTGGGTGAAGCTCGGCCCCTTGAGGCCGTGCCGCATCGACACTTGCCCGGGCGCGAGGTTCGAAATCGTCGCCGGGATGAAATACGGCGAGATCCGGCTCGGTCCTTTTTCGAGCAGGACCTTGTCCATCGCTTCGATGTACGCGAGGCCGCCGATGCCGACGCCGATCAACGTCCCGGTGTCGAGTTTGACGGGGTCGTCTTCCGCGATGCCCGACAGGCGAACGGCCTGAGCGGACGCTGCGACCGCGAGCTGGATGAATCGGTCCATCGATCGGAGATCGCGCTTGGCAATGTAGCGCTCCGGCTCGAAGCCCACGCACTCGCCGGCGATCTTCGAGGCGTAGTCCGAGGTGTCGAACGCCGTGAGGCTGCGGATGCCGCTTCGCCCCTCGCGAATCGATTGCCAGGTCGACTCCGCGTCGAGCCCGCAAGGGCTCACCGCGCCGAACCCGGTGACGACGACGCGTCGGCTCACGACGCGGCTTTCTTCGGGGTTCCCTTCTCCCCCGCGTGCGCGACGACGAACGTCACTGCGTCGCCCACGGTCTTCAGTCCTTCCGCCTGGTCGTCCGGGATTGCGACGTCGAACTCCTCTTCCATCGCCAGCACGAGCTCGACGATGGCCAGAGAATCGGCACCGAGGTCGTCCACGAAAGTCGTCCCTTCGTTCACCGTCGCGGGATCGACCTCGAGCTGCTCGGCGATCACGCTCCTCATTCGCCCCAGAATCACGCCTCGTTCAATCGACACTGGTTTCCTTTCTCGAACCTGGGTTCGATAGCGATCAGAGGCGCATCAGCGCCGCGCCCCAGTTCAGTCCGGCTCCGAGCGCGAAGAGGCAGACGAGCTGCCCCGCGCGGACACGCCCGGATCTCATGAGCTCGTCGAGCAGGATGGGAATGGTCGCGCTCGACGTGTTGCCGAGCCGCGCGATGTTCGACGGCACCTTTTCGTCGGGGACGCCGAGCGACTCTTTCACCGATTGATTGATGCGGTCGTTCGCCTGATGCGCGATGAACCAATCGACGTCGGCGAGCGTGACGGACGCGGCCTCGCACACTTCGCGCACGACTTGCGGCAGCCTCTGCACGGCAGCCCGGAACAAGTCCTTGCCGTTCATCGTCGGGTAGTGCTCGCCCCGCTCGAGCATGCCCGCATCGAGATACGGTCGGTGCCGGAAGCCGCCCGCGGAAATGCGCAGCGCGTCGTGCAGACGTCCGTCACTGTGGACCTTCACGGCGAGCAGTTTCGACGCGGGACGTTCGGAATCACCGAGCACGAGCGCGCCAGCGCCGTCGCCGAAGAGCACGGACACCCCACGGTGATCCGTCGCTCGACGGAAGTCATCGGGCTTCGCGGTGCCGTTGCCGGCGAGTGCGTCCCAATCGGACCACGGCATGAATCCGGAATGAACGTCCGCACCGACGAGGAGGATCCGTCGAGCCGCGCCGACCGCGAGGAGACCGTCGGCGACCTGGAGGCTGAAGGGGATTGCTGCGCACTGTTGCCGAATGTCGAGCGCCGGAACTCCCGGAATGCCGAGCTTCGCCCCGAGCAAGGTTCCCGACCCCGGAAGCAAATAATCCGGCGTCATCGTGTTGAAGAGGATGTAGTCGACGTCTTCGGGCCCGAGCTTGGCGGCCTCGAGGGCTGCTTGGCACGCGGGCACGGCGAGATCGCTCGCGCCGGTGCCTTCTTCCGCGAAATGGCGCGCGTCGATGCCGGTGCGCTTGCGGATCCAGTCCGCGCTGGTGTCCATCACCCGCGCCAAGTGCTCGTTCGGTACCGGTTCACCCGGGATGTAACTCCCCGAGCCGAGGATCGTCAGATTCGGCATATGGGCTCGCTCCGGTTCGTCCCCGGAGGATCATTCGCGGTCTTACCTGTTCGGCGTCTGCCGCTGCTCGGCCAGCGGCGCCAGAGACCGTGCTCGGCGCGCCAAGGTCACGACGGCGCGTGTCAACGATTCAACGAGCTTTCGCCCGCGTTTCCTTGCCCGACGCACGCGCCCGGTATTCGGATGGCGACACGCCGGTCCAGCGTCGAAACGCACGGGCGAACGCGCTCGCGTCGTCGAACCCGAGTTGAAAAGCGATCTCGGTGATCGAGTAGCGCTCTTCGAGTAAATAAGCGGTGCCGAGCTGGCGACGGGTCTCGTTCAAGATCGACACGTACGAAAACCCTTGCTCGCGCAGCTTGCGCTGGAGCGTCCGGACACTGGTGCCGAGCGCTGAGGCGACCGCCGCGGGCGAGTCGTCGCCGTTCAGTCGCTCGGCGAGGATCGCTCGCACGCGATCGAGCATCGAACCCTTTCGCATGTCGGCGAGGTAGCGCCGTACGAGGTCATCGTTGTGGAGCGCGAGCGACGGGTTCGACGTCGGCAAGGGTCGATCGAGCGCCGCGGCGTCGAGCGTCAACGCGTCGACCTCGGCGGAGAACGCGAGTGCGCACCGGAAGAAGCGTTGATAAGGGTACAAGTCGGCGGGCTCCGGTCGCCGCTGTTCGACGAGACGTAAACTGAATGACCGATCGGTGAGCCCGCGGCACGTCCGCACGATGAGCGACATGACCGCGTCGAGCGCCTCGACGGAAGGACGCGGCGCGCCGGGCTCGGGCACCCAACGCAAGCGGACTGCGTCTTTCGACTCGTCGAGGACGAGCTCCGCTCCATCGCTCACTAGGTGGCTGTAACGAACTAGTCGGTTGAGTGCGTCGCGCAACGTTGCGCTCGCGAACACGGCGTAGCCGAGCGCGTGAAACGTGGTCTGCTTCACGTGGCGAGAGGCGCGAAGGCCGAACGCCGGGTCACCGGTTCTGAGCGCCGCAGCGTGCCAGAGCCGCGCCGATTGGATCATCGGTAAGCGACCGTTGGGGTCGCGGAGCGCCTCGCGCGACACGCCGGCATGTTCGAGCACGCTCTCCGGATTTTCGCCGAGCGCCTCGAGCGCGTCGAGGATCGTGCGCGTCCAGCTCGACAGTACCGAGGGGAGCGGAAGCTCCGGCCGATCGCGTGCTCGCGAAGACGTGCTCGCCTCTCGCTCGTCGAGCGGTTCGTCCTCGCGGTCGGCTCCGGCTGGCTGCACCTCCGGAGGATAACAGGTCGCGATTTCCGGCACATCGCGGACGAACGCCGCCGCGGCCAGTCAGCTAGCCCAATCGGACGCGCGCCCCGCGACCGGCCTTACCCCACGCCGCGGGACGCTCGGGCTGGGTGGCGTCAGTGACCCTTCGTGCGGGTCGGAACCTCGTTGATGAACGAATCGAGCTGGCGCTCCGCTTCGTCCTTTGCAAACCCATAGTGCTGCTGAAGACGACCGAGCAACGCGTCCTTCTTTCCGGCGATGTGCTCGAGGTCGTCATCGGTGAGCTTGCCCCACTTGCTCCTCAGTTTGCCCTTCAATTCTTTCCAGTTTCCTTGGATGTTATCCCAGTTCATTTGCGAGACTCCTTGTGGAGCGCGAGCTCGACCCGTGCATCGACTCGCGACGGCCGCCAAAGTGCACGTCACATGCCACCACGACGACGGTCGTTCCCCGTCGTTTTCGCGGTTTGACCGCGCCGTTCCCGCGGCAAAATGGTCACGCGCGGCGATTTGCCACGAGGCGTTCAGACCATCGATTCGGGTCGCACCCATTCGTCGAATTGTTCGCCGGTCACCGAGCCGAGCGCGAGCGCGGCGTCGCGTAACGACGTGCCGTCGTGGTGCGCGCGCTTCGCGATCGCGGCCGCGCGGTCGTAGCCGATGTGCGGCGCGAGCGCGGTGACGAGCATGAGCGACCGCGCGACGTTTTCACGGATCCGCGCTTCGTTCGGTTCGATGCCGTTTGCGCAGTGCTCGACGAAACTGTCCACGCCGTCCGCGATGAGGCGCGCGCTCTGCAGAAAATTGTACGCGATGAGGGGCTTGTAGACGTTGAGCTCGAAGTTTCCGCTCGCTCCCCCGAAGTTGATCGCGACGTCGTTGCCGAGCACTTGCGCGGCGAGCATCGTCAGCGCCTCGCACTGGGTGGGGTTCACCTTGCCGGGCATGATCGAGCTCCCCGGTTCGTTCTCGGGAATGCGGAGCTCGCCGATGCCAGCGCGCGGGCCGGACGCGAGCCAGCGCACGTCGTTGGCGATCTTGATGAGCGCGACGGCGAGCGTCTTCAACGCTCCGTGCGCGAACACGATCGCGTCGTGAGCGGCCAGCGACTCGAATTTATTCGGCGCCGTCACGAGCGGCAGATGGGTCAGCTCGGCGAGCCGCTTCGCGACGCGCACGGCGAACTCGGGATGTGCGTTGAGCCCCGTGCCGACCGCCGTCCCGCCGAGCGCGAGCTCGCACAGATGCGGCATCGCCGATTCGACGTGCACGGTCGCGTGTTCGAGCTGCGCGACCCAACCGCTCATCTCTTGTCCGAGCGTGAGCGGCGTGGCGTCCTGGAGATGCGTGCGCCCGATCTTCACGATGCCGCCGAACGCCGACGATTTTTCGGCGAGCACGTCGCAGAGTCGCCGGGCCGCGGGGACCACGCGACGATGGAGCGCGTCGCTCGCCGCGATGGCCATCGCGGTCGGAAACACGTCGTTCGACGACTGCCCGCGGTTCACGTCGTCGTTCGGGTGAACGAGGCGCCCGTCGCCGCGGGAACCGCCGAGGATCTCGCTCGCCCGGTTCGCGAGGACCTCGTTCACGTTCATGTTGGTCTGGGTGCCGCTTCCGGTTTGCCAGACGACGAGCGGGAACTCGCCGTCGAGACCGCCGAGCAACACCTCGTCCGCGGCGACCACGATGGCGCGTCCGAGCCGCGGGTCGAGCAACCCGAGCGCCATGTTCACCTCGGCCGCCGCCTTCTTGACGAGGGCGAGCGCGTGGACCAGCGAAAGCGGCATTTTTTCCGAAGAAATGCGAAAATTTGACAGGCTGCGTTGCGTTTGCGCGCCCCATAAGCGGTCGGCGGGCACTTCGACGGGGCCCATGGAATCGTGCTCGATGCGGACGCGAGATTCAGCCATGGAAAGGTTCTGGTCCTTTCGGTCGCGCGGGTCGAGGGGACTCGAAAGCTGCCAGCTTTTTGCCGGTTTGACCGCCGCCGGGCCACGCTAGCGCCCACGTGACCCCCCATTTGACCCGCTTCGATCCCGCCGGTACGAGATGGATGATGCGGCACTTGTCCGCGCTGTCGTTGGCGTCGTTCGCGGGGCTCGCCCTCATCGGGAGCCCCGCTTGGGCAGAGCCCTCGCCGCCCGCGGAGCTGCCGGCCGCGATCGTGAGCCCGTCGAAAAAGGCTCTGGAGAAACCCCGCGCCGATTCCGCCGCCTCGCCGATGACCGAGCGGGGCGCGTCGGCCGTGTCGAAGAGCGACCGCTCGAAGGCCCGCGAGCCGAAAAGGGAACCCAAATCCAAATCCAACGACGCGGACGAGTCCGAGCTCGACGCGGACTCGGCGCCTCTGTCGCCGAAGGTGGCGGGGCCCGGCGCCGGAACGGGCGAGCGGAAGATTCGACCAGCGGAGTTGTCGGAATCGCCCGTCGAACCCCCGAAGCGAGCCGAGCCCGCCGCGACGAAGGGGCACCGCGTGGGGAAGCCCCCGAAGGTCCCGAGCGCGACGTTGCCGGAGGGCGCGACGCCGGCGGTGGCGGACGACGACGCGCGGCGACAGATCGCCGGAGGGCCGACGGTCGACGATCTCGCTGCGCCGAAGAGCGATCCGGAGCTCGAAAAATTGCGCGAGGCCGAGCGCGTGCTGTTTCCGAGGCCGCTGCGCGGCGCGCACGCCGGGTTCTCGTTCGATTTTCCGATCGCCGACGATGCGGCTCCCTCCGTGGAAGCGTCCGGGCTTCCGCCGGCGTTCTCGTCGCAAGGCGGCATTCGCGAGAGCAGCGCGGTGAAGGCGACGGCGTGGCTTCGCGGGCTCGCGATGCCGGATCTGCCGACGCGGCTCGAAGCGCGGGTCGTGAAGTATCTCGAATTTTATCGCGACGACGCGCGCGGCAAGAGCATCGCGCAGAACTGGGCGAAGAAGGCGAGTCGGCTCGCTCCGGCGATTCAGGCCGAGCTCGCGAAGGCGGGACTTCCGACGGACCTGGTCTGGCTCTCGCTCATCGAGAGCGGACACAATCCGCTCATCGTGTCGTCGGCGGGCGCGGCCGGCCTCTGGCAATTCATTCCGGAGTCGGCGCGGATGTACGGACTCACCGTCGACCGATGGGTCGATGAACGACTCGATCCGGAGCGCTCGACGGAAGCGGCGGTGCGCTACCTGAACGACCTGCGATCGCGGTTCGGCAGCTGGGAGCTCGCGATGGCGGCGTACAACATGGGCCACGGGAGCCTCCTTCGCGCGGTGCGGAAGTACAACACGAACGACTACTGGACGCTCTCGCGTTACGAAGCCGGGCTGCCGTGGGAGACGACCTTGTACGTGCCGAAGATCCTCGCGACGGCGATCGTGATGGATAACCGAAAAGCGTTCGGCCTCGACGGCATCGAGCCGGATCCGCCGCTTACTTTCGACACCGTGATAGTGCGCCCGAACACGGAGCTCGCCGACGTGGCGCGCGCGGCCGGCGTCCCGCTCGAAGACATTCGCGCGCTGAACGCGGAGTATCTTTCGCTGCGCACGCCGCCCGTCGAATCGGGGCCGGACAAGCGCTGGCCGGTGCGTGTGCCGTCGGGGAGTGGCGCCGTGACGGAGCAGCGACTCATGAGCACGCCGCTCGCGCAAAAGCCGAAGCTCGACCCGTACGTGGTGCGGTTCGGCGACACGCTCGACACCATCGCGCTCGACACGGGTGCGGCGCCGCACGATATCGCGGTGACCAATCACGTGACGTCGGACGAACGCCTGAAAGCGGGCGCGGTCTTGCTCGTGCCGCGCGCGCCGGCGGACGCCGATTCGCGGCCGCCCGCCGAGGAAGAAGCGGTCGTGGTTCCGGCGCGGGCCGCGGCCGCGCTGGATCGCGCTCGGGTGTTCTATCGCGTCATTCCGGGCGACACGCTGTCCGACGTGGCGCGCTCCTTCGACGTCACGCCGTCCGAGCTCGCGGCGTGGAACACGCTCGACCCGCGCGCCACGTTGCAATCGGCGATGACGATTCAAGTTTACGTGAAGCCGAGCGTCGCTCTCTCGGGCATCCGTTGTCTCGCTGAACACGAAGTGCGCGTTCTCGTCGCGGGCAGCGAGGCGTTCTATGCCTATTTCGAGGCGCAAAACGGGCGCAAGCGGATCACGGTGACTGCGAAGAAGGGCGACACCTTGGCGACCATCGGTCGCCGGCACGGGATGACGAACGGCATGATGGAGCGCATCAATCACGCCGCGGCGCGGACGGCGCTCCGCGAAGGCGACAAGGTCGTCGTGTACGCGAAGGGCGTCGCCGATTCGCTCGCCCCGGCGGACCTCGCGTCGGCACTTGCCGACCCGGCTCCGCCGAAACCGGATCTCCTGCCGCCGCTGTCGCCGCTGAATGCGCCGTCGGCAAACGGGACGCGCGCCGTTTCGCCCTGAACGATCGGCGCCGTTCGGCCTCCGCCAATCCGCGCCTCCGCCGAGGATGGTCGAAGCACGCGGAAGGGCGTAAAGAAGGGGCCATGTCCGGACTTTTCGCCGTCGTGCTCGCCGCGGGCCAGGGCAAGCGCATGCAGAGCCGTCTCCCGAAGGTGCTCATGCCGATGGCCGGCAGGCCGCTCGTCCACTATCCGATCGCTCGGGCGCTCGAAGCGGGCGCCGCGCACGTCGTGGTCGTCGTGAGCGACGTCAGTCGCGAAGGGGTCGAAGCGCACGCTCGAGCCGCGTTTCCCGCGGGCGTGGTGAGCACCGCCGTGCAAGCCGTCGCGCGCGGAACCGGCGACGCCGCTCGGGTCGGGCTCGAAGCGCTGCCGGCGGACGCCGAACGAGTGCTCGTGCTCTGCGGCGACACGCCGCTCGTCCAAGCCGATGATTTCTTCGAGCTCGCTCGGCTCCTCGACGCCCCGGGCGTCTCGTTCGCGGTGCTGTCCGCGGACATGCGCGATCCGCGCGGATACGGTCGCGTGATCCGCGACGGCGCGGGCAAGGTCGTCGCGATCCGCGAAGATCGCGATCTCACGGCCGACGAGCGACCGCGGCTCCGCGAGGTGAACTCCGGCGTCTATGCGGCGCGCGCGGCGACCTTGCGCGACGGGCTCGCGACGCTTCGGCCCGACAACGCGCAGGGGGAATATTATTTGACCGACGTGGTCGCCTTCGCCGCGAAGTCGGGCGGAGCGACGGCGCTCTCGGGGAACCCCGACGCGCTCGTCGGAGTGAACGACCCGCGCGAGTTCGTGCGAGCCGAGGACCGGCTCTTCGCGCGCATTCGCGACCGTCACGGGGTCGCGGGCGTGCTGGTCCGCGGCGACGCGCGCATCGACGATGCCGTCGAGATCGCGCCGGGTGCACGCATCGACGCGGGCGTTCATTTGCGCGGCAACACGAGAATCGGAGCCGACGCCGTGGTCGACGTCGGTTCCGTCCTCACCGACGTCACCGTCGCCGAAGGCGCCCTCCTCAAACCCTACACGGTGGCCACCGACAGCGCGATCGGCGTTCGTGCTGAAATCGGGCCCTTTTCGCATCTCCGGCCGGGCAGCGACATCGAGGAAGCGGCGCACCTCGGCAACTTCGTCGAGACGAAGAAGACGCGAGTGCGCCGCGGCGCCAAAGCGAACCATCTGTCGTATCTCGGCAACGGCGACATCGGCGAAGGCGCGAACGTCGGCGCGGGAACCATCTTCTGCAACTACGACGGGTTCGCGAAGCACGAGACGATCATCGGCGCGGGCGCGTTCATCGGAAGCGATTCGCAGATCGTCGCGCCGGTGACGATCGGAAAAGGCGCGTACGTCGCGACGGGCACCACGGTGACGCGCGACGTGCCCGACGACGCGCTCGCCGTCGGCCGGGTGAAGCAAGAAAACAAGGCCGGGTACGCGTCGCGCTTGAAGAGCCGGCTCGCGTCGAAGAAAAAGTAAGACGAGACCAAGACGCGTTGGACGAAAGCGTGACGCGTCCGGGCGGCGGAGTTCGCCTGGTCATTTCTTTGGAGCGCGTGACTCGTCCTTGAAACGGGCGCTCGTCGAGCCGATACCTGGAGCTCGACTCGGGCGAGCGCGCGAGAGGGCGGCTTCGTTCCCGGGGGGCAACACCAACGGAGGCCAGACTATGACCGCATCCGATCGGATCGAACTTCCCAACAGCATTCACCACATCCCGCATGGTTCGGTCGCCAAACGGCGCACCAACGAGAACCAGTGGATCGAGCTGACGCTCGCCGTGCGCCGCGCGAAAAATCTGCCGGATCTCTCCGCGCTCGATCTCGTTCGCCCCGCGCAGCGAAAGTACCTCACCGTCGACAAGCTCGAAAAAGAGTACGGCTCGGATCCGGGCGCGGTCGCGCGCATCGAGGCGTTCGCGAAGGCGAATCGGCTCTCCGTCGTGCGCGACGATCGCGGCGCGGCGACGCTCGGGCTCGGCGGCACGGTCGCCGACGTCACCGCGGCATTCGGGGTTACCTTGTTCGACTACGACAACGCCGCGCTCGGGCAATTTCACGCGCGCACCGGTCCGGTGATGCTCCCCGCGAACCTGAAAGACGACGTCACGGGCGTCTTCGGTTTCAACAATCACCGCATCCTCCGACGCCGCAAGAATCATCTCGCGCCGGCGACGGTCGCGGCCGCGACGACGCAGAAGGCGCGCGCGTGGTTCGTGCCGACCGAGCTCGCGCCGATTTACGACTTTCCGACCGCGGACGTCAGCAACCAATGCATCGCGCTCCTCGAGTTCGGCGGCGGCGTCGACGACGCCGATCTCGCCGACTATTTCAAGAAGATCGAAGTACCCGCGCCGAACGTCCAGGTGATCGCGCTGAACGGCGTCTCCACCGACCCTTCGGTGGATCCCGATTCGACGGGAGAAGTGATGCTCGACGTCGAGGTCGTCGGCGCGCTCGCTCCCGGCGCGAAGGTCGCCGTCTATTTTTCCACGTTCGACGAGAAGGGCCTCGTCGACGCCATCGCGGCGGTGATCGCCGACAAGACGAACGCGCCGAAGGTCGTCTCGATCACCTGGGGCTGGGACGAAAATCAGCCGTTTCAAAGCGGGATTCTGTGGTCGCAGGCCGCCATCGATCACGTCAATCAGAGCTTTCTCGCCGCGTCGCAGCTCGGCATCACCGTGTGCGTTTCGACGGGCGACGACGGCTCGGAGGCGCAGATCAAAGACGGCCGAGCGCACGTGTGCTTTCCGGCTTCTAGCCCGTACGTGCTCGCCGTAGGGGGGACGACGCTTCACGTCCGGAAAACCGCGAAGGGGCAATCGACCCTTCGTGAAGTCGTATGGAACGACGGACCGGGCAGCGGTACCGGCGGCGGCGTGAGCGATTTGATTCCCGTGCCGACGTGGCAGCGCGAAGTGGCGCCTCCTTCGATCAACCCCGGCGCGTTTCGCGGTCGCGCGATCCCCGACGTCGCGGCCAACGCGGATCCGAATACCGGCTACCTCACGAAGTCGAACGGACAATTCGGCATCGTCGGTGGAACGAGCGCGGCGGCGCCGCTCTGGGCGGCGCTGGTCACGCGGATCAACGCGTCGGCGAACGCCCAGCTCGGCAATTTCAACGCGCTCCTCTACACGAAGTACGGGCCCGCCGGTGTGCTCCGCGACATCGACACCGGAAACAACGACACCGACGGTCTCCTCGGCGGCCAATTCCGCGCCGGCCCAGGGTGGGACGCTTGCACCGGTTGGGGCGTCCCCGACGGGAAGAAACTACTCACCGCGATCTGACGACATTTCGGCGACGAGAGTCGCCACGAGGTCTCCGGCAGGGAGCGAGCGCGCGAGCGGCGCTCCCTGTCCGGCCCATTGCGCGCCGAAGCCGGGTTCGTGGGCTCTTTTGCCGGCCGCGTTGAGCGCCTTCCCCAAGTCGTACGCGATCGGATAGTCGGGGATCTCGCGAGGGTCGATGTCGGCGCCCCACGCGGTGAACCGGTTCGCGAGACACCGCGCCGGTCGACCCGAGATGGCTCGCGTCATCACGGTGTGGTGAGCGGCGTCGCTTGCCATCGCTCGGCGGTAGCCATCGTCGGCGAGCGACTCGGCAGTCGTCACGAACGCCGTTCCCAACTGCGCGCCGCTCGCGCCCAGTCGAAGCGCCGCCGCGATGCCCGCGCCGTCCATGATGCCGCCCGCAGAGACGATCGGCACGCGTAGTTCGCGAACGAGGATGCGCGTGAGTGCCATCGTCCCGAGTCGATCGTCCGACGCGTCCGGGTCGAAGACGCCGCGATGGCCGCCGGCTTCGTACCCTTGCGCAACGATGGCGTGGACGCCGCCCGCCACGAGCCGTCGCGCTTCGTTCAGGCTGGTTGCAGTGCCGAAAAGGACGATGCCCGCGTCGCGCAACGCGCGTATTCGCTCGGGTGAGGGGAGCCCGAAGTGGAAGCTGACGACGCGGGGACGTGCGAGGACGAGCGCCGCGAGCATGTCGTCATCGACGAGAAAGCTCCGGTAGATCTCGGACAGCGTGCGTGGCGTCACGGCGCCGAGGTGCTCGAATTCCGGGCGAAATCGCAGAATCCACGCCGCCTCGCGGGCGGCATCGGCGTTCGCCGGCGAATGACAGAAGACGTTCACGTTGAGCGAGCGGTTCGACCGCTCTCGAAACGCGGCGATCATTTTGCGCGCGCCGCTCGCGTCGGTCGCGCCGACGCCGATCGAGCCGAGCGCTCCGGCGTTCGCGACGGCGGCTGCCATCTCCGGGGTCGAAACACCGGCCATCGGCGCCTGCACGATCGGGTGGTCGATCGACAAGAGCGACAGAAGTGTATTGGCCGTCGAGAAGGTCACTGCCGGCTCGTCAGACGATCTCCTCGATGATGTGCACCGGGCCGTCTGCGCGGATCTCGGCCGTGCCGACGGCGAGGAGGCGATTCAGGAAGGCGTATTCTGGCGCAGCGGTTTCGAAGCGTGGAAGGGTTCGAAAGTACGCGTGGGCATCGTCGCGAATGCCGGTGAATGTCATGTAAATGAGGGCACCGTCATCGGTTTCGAGCGTGACGCGGAGATCGAGCTCCATCGCGCCGTCGGGCCGTTGAACGGTCCAATCGGAGCCGCCTGAAAGCACCTTGCCGCGCAAGCGCTCTCCGTCGAAAACCCCGCCGACGATCGGGTACGTCACGCGCGTGCCTTCGGGCGTCTCCCCCAAGTTCTGGGTGGGCGCGGTAGCGAGGCGCAACGTCATGAGCGGACGCGATTTCATCCTGAATCTCTTCTCATCGGGGACGGCGATTGTTTTCGCACTCGTCGTCGGGGCGCATCCGCCGAACGCAGCGGCGAGGACCATGGTGAGCGCCTCCCGTCGATCGACCTTCATGGGGCCTCACAGGGCCTCGTACATCGTATAGATCGGCCCCGTCGCTTTTCGGTCCCCGGTGGAGACGGCGAGCAGGCGATTCAGGAAAGCGTACTTGGCGTGCCCCGTCTCGAACCGCGGCGTGGTGCGAAAGTAGTAGCTCGCGGGGTCGACCGTCTCGCCGCGGGCGAGCGCTGCCAGCACTTCCGGCGGACCGTGACGGAGGCCGAACGACGCCAGGTGGATGAGGGCGCCGTCGTCGGTTTCGAGCGTGACGCGGAGATCGAGCTCCAATACGCCGTCGGACCGTAAGAGCGTCCAGTCGCCTCCTCCGGTCAGCACGCGACCGCGCAGCCGCGGTCCTTCGAAGCTTCCGCCGACGATCGGCGCGGTCGCTCGGGTGCCGTGTGGAACCGCACCGATTTTCTGCGGTGTACCCACGGTCACCTGCAACACCATGAGCAACGCGGAATTCATCGTCGACCTGGACCGGTGGTAGCGGCCGCTCGCAGCGGAAGCGATTGCACGATGGTATCGGTTTGCGTCGGCGTTGCGTGCTCATTCGACGGGCCCCCGCACAGGGTTGGATTCGGGGGCCGAGCGCGGCGTTGGCGCCGGGGCGGGTAAGGGATTTGCCCGCGAGGCAGATCGTTTGGGTCGTCGCGACGCGGTGTTGCCCCCCGAACCGCTTGATTCGCGACTGTCTGAGGCGATGTTCGCACGGACGCCGCCGGCACGGAGCGCGCTCAGGTGCCTACCCATGTCGAACCACGTCTTTCGTCAGCGGACCACGTCCGTCGGCTGCGCGCTCGCGGAGATCTTCCTCGTTCTGGTCGGCCCGACGGGTTGCGCGAACGAGCAGGCGGCGCAAGCGATTCCGGCGCACGCATCTACGAGCAAACCCGCGACGAGCGCGCCGCTC
>DATBBD010000034.1:0-4575 GCA_036271175.1 Polyangiaceae bacterium
ATGATTCCGTCCGAAACCTTGCTGCCGGTCAAGATGGCCGCGAACGCAGCCCCCGAGAGCAGGGAGACACTGTCGCCGCCGTCGATTCTCAGGTCGAACTCGACACGGATCTTCGACGGCTTCGTCGCGAACGCAGGAATCGCGTGAACGACGAGCGCCTTGACGTCGCTCGATGCCGTCGTCTGAATACGGAGCGCGTTCGGCGCCGACGGAATGCCGGCGCTGTGGTCGAACGTGAAGTTCGCTCCCGTCGTCGAGAACGTCGTCCACGAGTTGAGAAACCCGTCGACAGTGGGCTGCTCATCGAAGTCTTCGCACAAGAGGCCGCGCTGCCCGTCGCACCAATGCGGGGTCATCGCGTCGGCGCCGCTGTTGCCACCGGCTCCGGAGCCCCCCGTCGCGGATCCCGCTCCTCCTGAACCTCCGTCTTTCGCGGGGCCGCCGCCGCCGGACACCGTGCCGCCGCTCGCGCCACCTTCGATGGTCGCGCCGCCGGTTCCGTTCACTCCGCCCGAACCGCTCGCGCCACCCGAACCTGGTGACCCACCGGTGTTCGTCGCGCCGCCCATGGTACTGGCTGTGCCGCCCGTACTCGCCGGCACGCCGCCGGTCGAAGCCGACCTCGCGCCTCCGCCATCGCTCCGATCCGTCGATTGCGATGAAAAACGATCGCCGCCACAGCTTCCTGTCGCGACCAACAAAATCGAAAACGAAGCGAGCTTGAAGGTCCGCACTGCGATTTGCGAGAGTATCGCAAGTTCTACTTGCCATGATCGAGAATGAACACTGCGGTGACCGGACCTCGGGCGGACCCTTAGTTCGAGTGGGAACCGCTGCAGTGTCGCGTTCCCGAAGTGGCCATCGTCGTAGCCACGGCGCAACGTGAGCGGGCGCGATCGCTCGACCGATCGACGACGGGCAGTGCGACTCGAGCAGATCATTGGAATGGAGTCGCAGCGCCGACGCGTCGGCCGACGCCGGAAGAGCTTCGGAAGGGCTGGAGTCGCGCGTGCATCCTTACTATTTGAAAACGACGCAACGCAGTCCTGGAACATTCAACACGTCGAGCGATCCTCGTCGAAGCCGCACGCCGAACTCGTGGAACGTCGCCGTCGGCGATCGGCGCACGCGGTGTGCGAGTCGCGCTGGGCTATTTTCGGCGCAAGCGCTGGTCGTCGCGTTCGGAGGGCTCGCCATGGCGTGCCAAGGCGCTCAAACGCGAGCCCACGGGAGTGGCGGCGGCACCTCGAGCGGGGGTGGCGGCGCTTCGAGTAGCGGCGGCGGCGGCACACCGAACGGCGTCGATTCGGGCGGCCGCCGTCCCGACGCGAGCGCTGGACGAGGCGCGGCAAGCGGCGGCGCGGATGCATCCATCGCGGCATCGGGCGGGAGCGGCGGCTCAGGCGCGTCCTCCGGGAACGACGCCGGAGCGAAATCCCGCGACGGTTCGGCTTTGGATGGAGCAATCTCCGACGGAGCCTCGGCCTCGCGTCACGACTTCTTCTCGACCGTCGCCATCGAAGAATCCGACAGCGTCAACGTGACGAGTGACGGGGACCTGTGGGCGAACTGCTGGGCCGACGACGACGCGCTGTACGTCGCGAACGGCGACGGGCAGGGCTTCGGTCAAACCTTTTCCGACGTCGTCGTGAGTCGCGTCGATGGTCTTCCGAACGACTCGAGCCATCCGCTCACTGGGACGACGCTCGCCTACGGCGATCAAGTGTCGAGTATCTGGAGCGGCTCGAACTACAACCGGAAGCCCACTGGGATGCTGTGTATTCACGGCGATCTCTATCTCGCCGTGGAAGATCTCCGAACGCTCACCTACGACGACGCTCCGGCCGCGACGATCACGCGTTCGACGGACAAGGGGCGCACGTGGTCCTGGGATAGCACGGGCCCGATGTTCTCGAACCGCGTCTTCACCACGATCATGTTTCTCGATTTCGGCAAAGACGCCGAGCTCGCGCCGCCGGGTTACGTTTACGCCTACGGTCTAGACGACAACTGGGCGTTCAACAGTTCGGAATCGCCGCCGCCGACCCAACTCTACCTGGCGCGTGTTCCGAGCGACGCGATTCAAGATCGAGCCCAGTGGACATTTTTCGGCGGCTCGGACACCACCGGCGCGCCGATCTGGGTCGCGGATATAACGGAGAGAAAGCCCGTTCTCGAAGATACGCGGCGTCTCTACACGACGCCGCTCGATCAGTCGCTCACTTATCAAAACATGACCGTATTGGGCCAAGGGGGCGTGGTCTTCGACGCTGCACTCGGTCGCTATCTTTACGCTTCCTGGACCGAGTACACCTTCGAGCTCTATGAAGCGCCCCAACCCTTTGGGCCGTGGACACACTTTTACTCCAAGGACTACGGAGTGTTTCCCTGGACCGACACGAAAAATGGAGGTTACGCGCTCACCATTCCGTCCAAGTTCATCAGCGCCGACGGGATGTCGATGTGGATCCAATCGAATGCTTGGGGTGAAGGCGCGCAAAACTACGATTTTTCGCTTCGACAGTTTCAGGTCACGCCGTTCCAGCCTTCGACGGCCGAGAACGTAAGGGGTGGGGCCAATCTGGCGAGCGGTGCAGAGGGCGCCGTCCCGTTCGTTCGTGCGTTTCACCTTGGACGCGCCGGCATCTTGAACGACGGGGTCACGACGAACCAATCCGAGGATAGCTGGACCGGGGACGAGAAGACGTTCGACTTTTGGGGTTACACCTTCCCTCATCAAGTGAACGCCAACGTCGTTCGCTACACGACGGGCACGATGGCCAGCGACGGCGGGTGGTTCGGACAGCTCCGCGTCCAGGTGCGGCGGGGGACCGACTGGGTGGACGTCACGCACCTGAAGATCACGCCGGCCTACCCGAACGACGACACCACGCCAGCCAACACGACGTACACGCTCTCGTTCGACGGCGTGTCGTCCGACGGCGTGCGCATCGCCGGCACTCCCGGAGGCAGCGCTCACTTCACGAGCATCGCCGAACTCGGCGTTTCCTACGAGTAAGGCGCGATTCAGCGCGCTCTCGATCGCATCGTCGCGACCACGTTATCGATGGTGTGCTCGACGTGCTCGTGCTCGATCGAACGCAGGAACGCGACGTATTCTTCGCGGCGTCGCGGAAATGCCCGCGCTCGATCGCTGCCCGGTAGCGCGAATGCATCTTCGTCAGCGACGTCGAAGTTGATGAAACCGCGGCAGCGGGGGGAGCCGCAGAGGCAGGGGTCGCGCTCGGGCTCGTTCTCCGTTACCCAGCCGTAGAAAATCGTCACTTCCTCGCCCGGGACGATCGCGCGGACGCATTCAATACGACCTTCGCCGCTCGAGTAAATGACGGCGTTCGGATTGCAGCTGTGATTGCACAACCAGCCGCCGGGCACGTCGGTGTTCGGAATGATCACCCACTCGCCGCCGGACAACAGGGTGAGCTTCGTCCCCGCCGCGGCGAGCGCCTCCGGTTCATCGACGCCGACCCGGCGCTGCTTCGGTGCGTACGGGACGACGGCGTCGCCGGGTTCGAAGCGCCGGCGCGCGAACACACCACGACCCGCGATGCTCCGGTCCCGGAACTCGACCGGAGCAAGACTGAACATCGCGCTTTTCGAACGGCGTTGGCTCATGCGTCACGGATGCTACCGCGCGTGCCGCGCGGCGACTCGAGGCACACCTGGCCGCGACTTTTCCATGGTTGTCGTACCGGTTTCTTCGCGAAAATGCCGCGGAAACACCGATGTGGCAAAACGACAGGACGGGTCGCGCGAAGACGAGAGAGTGTGGACTCACCAAGTTTTGCGCAAGCTTCGGCGGCCATAAGGTTAGCTCTCGCCAATGAAACGAGACGCGTCGTGCAGCGATCCTGCGACGCGCTATGCTCAAGTCGCTTCGAGGAGTTACTCTCACTCAATGAGCCGGCCTCTTCGTGAGTGTCGGCGAACAAGCGAGACTTGGAATGGTACACAGCCCGTTCTCCGGTGCGTCGTTCGAGGGGGACCGATGGTGTGGTCGCAAGCGCAAGCTTCGAGCCGCATGGGTCGGAGCGATCGGATGGATCGGAGTGAGCGTCGTCATCGGATGCGCGAACGGCAGCACGATCGGCGCGAACGAGATCGAGGCCATCACGCTGCCCGATGCATCCATGCTGCCGAACGGCGGACAATCGAGCGGAGGGGGCGCCTCCGGATCGGGCGGCAGCGTGAGCCCAAACGGCGGCACGGTCGGCGTCGGCGGGTTTTCGAACGGTGGGTTCGGCAACGAGACGTCGACCGGCGGCACCATTACGAGCTCCGGGGGTAATTCCGCGGGCGGCGACGGAAACGGCGGTGCGGACACCGGCGGCACGAGCGCGAGCGGCGGCTCCGGTGGAGCTGGCGGCGCTGAAACGGGCGGAACCATGAGCACCGGCGGCGGCGGATCCGGTGGCAAGACGAGCAGCGGCGGCACGACGAGCAGCGGTGGCACGACGAGCACCGGCGGCACGACGAGCACCGGCGGCACGACGAGCACCGGCGGCACGACGAGCACCGGCGGCACGACGAGCACCGGCGGCACGACGAGCACCGGCG
>DATBBD010000035.1:0-11005 GCA_036271175.1 Polyangiaceae bacterium
GGGAACTCGAACGTGACGGTCCCCGTGGGCTTCAAGATGATGGGGATGCCCGCGACGAAGTCGTTGATGTCCGGCACCTGAGCCAGAACGTTATTGCCGAGCACGAGATCCGCCTTCGGGCGTTTCGCGGCGAGCTCCTTCGCCGTGCCGACGCCGAAGAACAGGACGTCGGTTTCGACGCCCTTCTCGCGCGCCGATTTCGCGACGTTAGCGGCGGGCTCGATACCGAGACACGGAATGCCCTTTTTCACGAAATACTGGAGCAGGTAGCCGTCGTTGCTCGCGAGCTCGACGACGAAGCTGTTCGAGCCGAGCCCGGCGCGCTTCGAGATCATGTCGACGTAGTCTTCGGCGTGCTTGAGCCACGCCGTCGAAAACGACGAGAAATAGGCGTATTCCGTGAAAATTTCCTCGACTTGCACGTACTCCGTAAGCTGAACGAGGAAACATTTTCGGCACACCCAGACGTGGAGCGGGAAAAACGGCTCCATCTTGTCGAGTTGTTCCGCCGCCAAAAAGCTTTCGCAGAGCGGTGACATACCGAGGTCCACCACCGTGTCCTCGAGCACCGTGCCGCAGAAGCGACACTCGACCGATTTCATGATGGTCCGAGCGTTGCCACGTCCAAATAGCGGCTGCAAGAGCGGCGTCCCCGCGCCGGACTCGTGACCTCGACACGACGACGCCCGCCGGCGCTGGTAGACTCGTCGTCGTGATTTTCATTCCGACGAAACTCCGAGGCGCGACGGTCGTCGACCTCGAGCCGAGAGCCGACGAACGCGGCTTTTTTGCTCGAACCTTCTGCGAGCGCGAGTTTTCGGCGCAGGGGTTGCCCAGCCGGTTTCCGCAAGAAAACCTGTCGCGAAATCTGCGGGCGAAGACCCTCCGCGGGATGCATTTTCAGCTCGCGCCGTTCCGCGAAGCGAAGCTCGTTCGCGCCGTCAGCGGCGCCATCTACGACGTGATCGTCGACCTCAGACCCGATTCGCCGACGCACCTCGATTGGTTCGGCGTGGAGCTGTCGGCGAAAAGCGGACGCGCCCTCTTCGTGCCGGAGAGCTTCGCACACGGGTTCATCACGCTCGCCGACGACACCGACGTTGCGTATCTCATGACCGAGTTTTTCCGGCCCGAAGGCGCGACGGGCATGCGTTGGAACGATCCGCTGCTCGCCGGCATCGAATGGCCCGCGACGCCCGCGGTGATCGCCGCGCGCGACGCCGAATACCCGGATTTCGATCCGAAGCGCGTCGAGGTGTGACCCATGACCACGTCGGTTGACACGAACGACCTCGACGTCGAGCTAGACCAGGGACGAGCGATGTACGCGCTCGTGGAGGAGCTGTACCCGATCTGCCGCAGCATCACCGGAAACGGCGTCCGGCAGACGCTCGAGATATTGTCGCGGCAGTTTCCGATCGACGTACACGAAGTTCCCTCGGGCACGAAGGTGCTCGATTGGACGGTGCCGAAAGAGTGGAACATTCGCGACGCCTGGGTGAAGGACGCCTCGGGCCATCGGGTGATCGACTTTCGAGAGTCGAACCTGCACGTCGTGAACTACAGCGTGCCGTTTCACGGACGCCTCTCGCTCGAGGAGCTTCGCCCGCACCTCTACACCTTGCCGGATCGCCCGAACCTCGTGCCGTATCGCACGTCGTATTACGACGAGCGCTGGGGCTTTTGCTTGTCGCACCAGGCGCTCGAGGCGCTCTCGCCGGGCGAGTACGAGGTGTGCGTCGACTCGACGCTCGAACCGGGCGCGCTCACGTACGGCGAAATCGTGCTTCCCGGCGCGTCGGAAGACGAGATCCTCGTCTCGGCGCACGTGTGCCATCCGTCGCTCTCCGACGACAACTTGAGTGGACTCGCCGTCTCCATCTTTCTCGCGAAGGCGTTTTCGCGAGTCCGAAATCGGCGCTACACGCTCCGGTTCCTGTACGCCCCGGGCACCATCGGCGCGATCACCTGGCTCGCCCTGAATCAGGAGCGCGCGAAGCGGATCCGCCACGGCGTCACGCTGACGTGCCTCGGCGACACGAACCCTTACACTTACAAGCGGACGGTATTCGGAAACGCCGAGGTCGATCGCGTCGCGGCGCACGTGCTCCAAAAGAGCGGCGCCGAGCACCAGTTGATCGATTTTTTCCCATACGGTTACGACGAGCGTCAATACAACTCGCCCGGCTTTCGGCTCGCCGTGGGTTCGCTGATGCGCGGCCGTCACGGCAAATTCCCCGAATATCACACCTCGGGGGACAACCTCGATTTCGTCGCGCCCGATCGAATCCGGACGTCGTTCGACATCTGCAAGCGGATCATCGAGGTGCTCGACGGCAACCAGACGTACCGAAACCTCGCGCCGTTCGGGGAGCCGCAGCTCGGCAAGCGCGGGCTCTATCGCGCGATGGGTGGCACCAACGTCGCCGATCTCGAAATGTCGATGTTGTGGGTGCTGAACCTATCGGACGGTTCGCATTCGCTCCTCGACATCGCGGAGCGTGCCGGGGTCGATTTTCGCGCGGTCCGCGCCGCCGCCGATCTTCTCGCAGCGAACGATCTGCTCGTCGCGGTTTGAAGTTCGAACTAGCGCGCTTCGGCGCGAGACTCGGCGCCTTCGCCGAGCTCTTCCGCGAGGTCTTCGAGCAGCTTCTTCGCGCGCTTGCTGAGCCGCTTCGGTACTTCGACCTCGACGAGAATGTGCAGGCTGCCGCGCGCACTCCGATCGATCTGCGGAAGGCCCTTGGCTTGGATGGTGAGCACGGTCCCGGGTTGCGTTCCGGCCGGCACTTTGGTCGCCACTTCGGTGCCGTCGGGGAGCGTGACCGACACTTCGGTGCCGAGCGTTGCTTCGGGGAACGACACGCGCTCTTTCGTGACGAGGTCGTAGCCATGCCGCTCGAAGCGCGGGTGCGTCTCGACTTCTACGTCGACGTACAGGTCGCCGGGCGGCGCCCCTTTCGGACCCGGCATGCCTTGGCCGGGCACTCGGAGTCGCTGCCCGCCGTCGATGCCGGCCGGCATCGTGACCACGACTTTGCGTTGCTTTTCGATGGCGCCCGAGCCGCTGCACTTCTCGCACGGATTCGCGACGACCTGGCCCGAGCCGCGGCACTTCGGGCACGTCGTGCTGAACATGACGAACCCGCGCTGCGTGCCGACTTGCCCGGCGCCGCCGCATTGCGGACACGCCGCGGGCTTCGTCCCGGGCTTCGCGCCGTTCCCGCCGCACTCTTCGCACGGCGCGACGCCATGGACGGCGACCTCGCGCTTCGTGCCCTTCATGCAGTCTTCGAGGGTCAGGGTGACGTCCGCGCGAACGTCGGCGCCTCGCGCTTTGGCGCGACTCTGCCGACCGCCGCCGCCGAATCCGCCCCCGAAGAAGTCGGAGAACAGGTCCTGAAAATGACTCAGGATGTCGCCGACCCCGGCGCCCGAGAAATCGACCCCGCCTCGCCCCTCGAGCCCCGCATGACCGAAGCGGTCGTAGGCGGACCGCTTTTCCTTGTCGTTCAGGACGCTGTAGGCCTCGGTGGCTTCCTTGAATTTATGCTCCGCCTCGTGATCGCCGGGGTTGCGATCGGGGTGGTGCTTCAAGGCGCACTGTCGATAGGCCTTCCGAATGTCGTCGTCGTTCGCTTCGCGAATGACGCCCAACACCTCGTAATAGTCACGCTTTTGAACCATACGGCTTGGACGTCGACCGACGAACCTAGCCGGAAGCTAAGTCGTGAGGCGCGCCTGTCAACGTGCCCGGGCTGCGGGCGGCCACGGCCAACCGCTCCTCGAGCTCCGTCACGCTCCAGCTCGCCGCCTCGAGGTCCGCCCGGAGCCGGGCATTTTCCAGCAAGAGCGGCGCCGAATCTGGCAAAGCCGGCTTCTTTTCCGCGCTTCCCGACTTCGCGGCGCGCTCCCGGAACCCGGCGACTTCGCGAACGAGCTCCCGTCCGATGCGCTCCGCCTCTCGCAAATCCGTTTCGAGCTTCCGGATCCGCTCTCCGCGTTCTTTGAGCCCGGTCTCGAGCTCCGTGAGCTCTGCGGGGCTCTCTTCGACGGAGCGTTCGCGGGCGGTTCGGAGCTCGGCTTCGAGCGCGCTCACCTTGCTGCCGAAAGCCTGAATCTCCGCGTCGCGTGCGGCGACCCGCCCGACGAGCGCCTGGGCCTCGGAGTCGCGCGCCGAGAGTCGACTCTCGAGCGCCTGATTTTCGGTGCGCCGCGTCGCGAGCTCGCCCTTCGCCGCGTCGAAGTCTTCGGCCACTTTTTTGCGGAGCCGCTCGAGCTCTTCGGTCTTTTTGCGGAGCCGTTCGCCCTCCTCGGCCCCTTTGCGGAGCCGGTCGAGCTCTTCGCCGGCACCCGCCGCACGCCGATCGGTGGTGACGAGCCGTGCCTCGAGCTCGCCGATCCGCGAGTCGCGCTCGGCGAGCGTCGTCTCGAGCGACGCGACCCGTCCCGCGAGCCCCGGCGCGTCCGTGAGCCGATGACGCTCGCGGAGCTCGGCGTTTTCCCGGTCCAGTTCGGCGATCCGATCGGTCAGACGTGCCTCGTTCACGCGAGCGGCGCGAAGATCGTCGGCGACCTTCGCATCGGCGCGACCGCCGACCAAGGACGGCGACGGCAGCTGAACGACGCTGATCGCGTCGAGCTCGACGGCGCGGTGGCTGGCGACCGCGACGAACCACTCCGGTTCTTCGGCGCCGCCGGGGACGAGCCCGCTGTCGAGCGCGACTTCCGCGTCGTTTCCCGGCGTGAAATCGACCACGGCATAGCCGACGAACGGCGTTTGCCCGAGCATGCGCACCTCGGAAAACTCGGTCGAGACCGCGTCGTAGAGGTCGTAGTAACTGAGCTTCGACACGCTCGACGCGCTCGTGGCTCGCGGCAAAAGCGTGAGCTTCGCGTCGAAATTCGGGCTCGCGATGATCGCGACGCCGCGGGGTCCGAGCGCGCGCCGCACCTGCTTCAAGAGCTCGCCCGCGTCGGCGAAGGTCGACAGGTCTTCCACGATGGCCACGTCGAACGCGCCGTCGCGCACGGCGACGTCGACCTCGTCGAGCGGCACGATCGAAATTTGGCGGGCGCGGTTCAAGCCCGCGGCTTCGGCGACTCGAGACGGCTCCGGGTCGTACACGTGCACGGCGCGGCTCCCTCGTTCGATGAGTTCCGCGGCCAGGGGCGACGTAGCGTCCCCGAAAAGCGCGACACGGCGCGCGTCGAGGAGCGGCTCCGCGTAGGCTGCCAGAACGAGGCTGGGCGATAGAGAATCCATATGATGATATCGAGCTTCCGAGGCTTTCGAGGCGCTCCGAGAGAGAGTACCACCGGTCGCCGAGCGCATCATGATCGATGAGAACGCCTTTGGCGCCCTTTTCTCCTACTTCTGGGTCGAAGACGACGAATACGCGCTCGAGCGCGAACCCTTCGTGGTCAGGTTTCGTCGATTTCGGGAAATCCTCCGCGCCGTCGTGCGCGAGCAGCCGCTCGGCTCGGGCGTCCGCGCGTTCGACCTGGGGCACGCCTGGTACTTCGAGGTCGCAGACGGCGACCACACCGAGAGCCCGCTCACCTGGGTGCGCCGCGCCCGCGAAAAACTCAAAGAAAATGACTTCGAGACGGTCGCGGCCGTGACGTACGGCGGGCGCTGGGTCGACGACGAGACGCCGTCATTTTTCTCGACCGAGCCGCTCGGCGAGGCCGGCGTCGTGACGCTGTCGCACCCGAGTGAGCCTTTCCGTCGCGCCCTCTACGCTGACGCGGCCTCGCGCCACGACGACGAGCTCGAAGGGTGGGGCCCCGGTCTTTATCTCGATACCGAAGCCGTCGAACCCCTCGGCATGCGTCCGAAGAACGCACCCACCGTGCTTCGAACCGCAGGCGCCACTTTTTATCGAGTGGGAAGCTAAAGCTCAACGCAGTTGAGCTGATCGAGAAAGATCTAGGGCACCCGGTTCGTCGGTGACGGCGCTGGTGCGGACGCTGACGGATCCGTCACACTAGCGTGAGCCGCCGTGTCGGGAACCGTCGTCGATCGATTGCGCGAACGCGCTCGGCAATTTCCGGACAGCGTCGCGCTCGTCGATGCGACCGGCGGCGCTTCGTTCACCTATGCCGAGCTCTTCGAGCGGGCCGCGCGCGTCGCGTCGGCGCTCGTCGCCGAGGGCCTTCGAAAGAGCGACGCCGTCCTCGCGTACCTTCCGAACGCGCACGAAGCCGTCGAGTGCGAGCTCGCCGCGCTCGCGTCGGGCTTCGCGTGGATCACGCTGACGGCGCGGCTCACGTGGCCCGAGGTGCGCGGCGTCGTCGTCGCGTGCGCGCCGCGGCTCATCGTGACGGACCCTGCCGGCGCGCGCGCGATTCGCGACGGCCTCGCGGCGTTTCCCGTCGAAACCTTGCCGCCGCTCGTGATCACCGGTGGCGGCGCGACGGCGAGCGAGCACGCGGGCGCGCAAGATTACGAAGCGTGGATCCGTGCCGCGCAGCCCGTATTTCCGTCGCGAAACGTCGATCGCGAAGACCCGGCGCGGCTCCGCTACACGTCGGGAACGACGGGGACCGCGAAAGCGGCGGTGTTGCCACATCGCGTGTACCACGCCTCGCTCGACACGCTCCTCGACGAGCTCGGGCCGTGGACGGCCGCCGATCGCGCGCTCCACGTCGCGCCGCTCACGCACGGCGCCGGCGCGCTGGTTTACCCGACGCTGCACGCCGGTGGCACCAACGTGCTCCGGCAACACTTCGACGTGAACGCCGTGCTGTCGGACGTCGAGCAGCATCGCGTCACGACGCTCTTCACCGTGCCGACCATGCTGTCTCGCCTGGTGAGCGCGCCGGATTTCGGCGCGTACGATCTGTCGAGCCTCCGCGCCGTCGTCTACGGCGGAGCGCCGATGCCCGAAGCGCAGCTCGCGCTCGCGGTGGCGAAGCTCGGGCACGCGCTCGTACAGATTTACGGCATGACCGAGGCGCCCTGGCCCATCACTGTGCTGAAGCCCGCCGATCACACCCCAAAAAATCCACGCCTTCACTCGGTCGGTCGAGCGACGCGGACGACCGAGGTGCGCATCGGCGACGGCGCGCGCGAGCTCGCGTCGGGCGACGTCGGTGAGATTCACGTCCGCGGCGACAACGTCATGACCGGCTACTTCGCCGACGACGCGAGTACGCGCGAGGTGCTCTCCGGCGGCTGGCTCGCGACCGGCGACGTCGGAAAAATGGACGACGACGGATACCTCTTCATCGTCGGGCGGCAGAAGGACGTCATCATCAGCGGCGGCTTCAACGTGTACCCGAGCGAAGTGGAGGCTGCGATTTC
Organism: Polyangiaceae bacterium; assembly: GCA_036271175.1. Taxonomy (GTDB): domain Bacteria; phylum Myxococcota_A; class Polyangia; order Polyangiales; family Polyangiaceae; genus DASZVB01. Next base: position 7,310 of record DATBBD010000035.1, read on the forward strand.
GTCCATCGACGGCGTGCTCGAGGTCGCCGTCGTCGGCTTACCCCACGACGATTGGGGCGAGCTCGTCGCGGCGTTCGTCGTGTCCACCCCCGGTGCGCGACTGTCCCGAGAAGACGTCGAGGTCGCCACGCGACGCCGTCTGTCCGGTTACAAGTGTCCGCGGCGTATCGAGATCGTCTCCGATCTTCCGAAAAACCCGAGCGGCAAAATCCAGAAGCGCGAGCTCGTCCGGCGCGTCACCGCGGCGGCCCCCGGCGCTTCCCGATAGCGGCTGGCGCGGCGTCGGAACCTCAATTACCTTCCGCGCAGGTGACCACGTATCTCGTAACCGGCGGCGCGGGCTTCATCGGCGCCAACCTCGTCCACCACTTGTTCGCGACGCATCCCGACGCGCGCGTCGTGGTCTACGACAAGCTCACGTACGCGGGGAATCTCGACAATCTCGAGCCCGTCGCGAAGCGCCCTGGCTACGAGCTCGTGAAGGGCGATCTCTGCGATCGCGAGCTCGCGCGGACGACGATCGCGCGGGTCGAGCCCGACGTCATTTTCAACCTCGCCGCCGAGTCGCACGTCGACCGGTCCATCGACGGGCCGTCGGTATTCATGCAAACCAACGTGATCGGCACGTTCGAGTTTTTGGATGCCGCGCTCGCGTGGAGTCGCGAGTCGAAACGAAAACCGCGGTTCGTGCACGTCTCGACCGACGAAGTGTTCGGCTCGCTCGGCGCGACCGGGCGCTTCACGGAAGAGTCGCAATATCAGCCGAACTCGCCGTACTCGGCGTCGAAGGCGTCGGCGGATCACGTGGCCCGCGCGTACTTCCACACCTACGGCCTTCCGGTCATCACCACGAACTGCTCGAACAATTACGGGCCGTACCAGTTTCCGGAAAAGCTGATCCCGCTCGTCATCTCGAACGCGGTCGAGCAGAAGCCGCTGCCCGTCTACGGCGACGGCAAGAACATCCGCGATTGGCTCTGGGTGAAGGACCACGCGCGCGCGCTCCTCGTCGCGGCCGAAAAAGGCACGCCGGGCGAGACGTACAACGTCGGCGGCAACTCCGAGCGCACGAACCTCGAAGTCGTCGAGACGATCTGCGCAGTGCTCGACGAGCTCCGGCCGACGCCGAAGCCGCATCGCGATCTCATCGAATTCGTCAAAGATCGACCGGGTCACGACCGCCGCTACGCGATCGACGCGACGAAGATCCAGACGAAGCTCGGGTTCGAACCGTCGATGACGTTCGAACAAGGCATTCGAAAAACGGTGGAGTGGTTCCTCGACAATCGCACCTGGTGCGACCGCATCACGCAGGGAACCTATCGACGCGAGCGCCTCGGGCTCGGAGATTGAAGGAAGCCATGGCGACGGAGCGACGAACCTTTTATCCCCCCGTCGAGCCGTACCTCACCGGGCAGCTCCGCGTTTCCGACGTCCACACGCTCTACTTCGAGCAAAGCGGTAACCCGAACGGCAAGCCCGTCGTGTTTTTGCACGGCGGCCCAGGCGGCGGCACCGATCCGAAGCAACGCCGTTTCTTCGATCCGGCGCGTTACCGCATCGTCCTGTTCGACCAGCGGGGTTGCGGCAAGAGCACGCCGCACGCCTCGCTCGAAGACAACACCACGTGGCACCTCGTGTCCGACATCGAGCAGCTCCGTGAACACCTCGGCATCGACCGCTGGCAGGTGTTCGGCGGCTCCTGGGGCAGCACGCTCGCGCTCGCGTACGCGCAGAAACACCCCGAGCGCGTCACCGAGCTCGTGCTGCGCGGCATCTTCCTGATCTTCGAATCGGAGATCCGCTGGTTTTATCAATGGGGTACGAGCGAGCTCTTCCCCGACGCCTGGGAGAAATTCGTCGCGCCGATCCCGGACTCCGAGCGCGGCGATTTGATGCGCGCCTATCACGCGCGTTTGACCAGCGACGACGCGAGCGTACGGACGGAAGCCGCGCGCGCCTGGAGCATCTGGGAAGCCGCGACCAGCTACCTGCGCGTCAGCGCCGACCACATCGCCCGCGCCGGCGAGGACGAATTCGCGCTCGCCTTCGCCCGCATCGAGTGCCACTACTTCATGAATCGCGGCTTCTTCGAGCGCGAAACGCAGCTCATCGACGACGTCCCGAAGATCCGATCGATCCCCGCGGTCGTCGTCCAGGGGCGCTACGACGTCGTGTGTCCGATGGTGACCGCGTGGCGCTTGCATCGCGCGTGGCCCGAAGCGGATTTTCGCATCGCCGCCGATGCCGGGCACTCGGCATACGAGCCGAGCATCTTGCACGAGCTGGTGTCGGCGACCGATCGTTTCGCGGGAACTCCGCGTGAGTGACGCCGACCATCTCGCGCGAGCCATCGCGCTCGCCCGCGACGCGATGCGAAGTAACCGCGGCGGCCCCTTCGGCGCCGTCGTCGTGCGCGACGGCGTGGTCCTCGGCGAAGGTGCGAACTCCGTCCTCGCGACGAGCGATCCGACCGCCCACGCCGAGGTCGTCGCGATCCGCGCTGCCTGCGCGCACATCGGCACGTTCCGGCTCGACGGCGCGACGATCTACGCGAGCTCCGAACCCTGTCCGATGTGTCTCGCCGCCATCTACTGGTCGCGCCTCGAACGCATCGTGTACGCCGCCGCGTGCGACGTCGCCGCTGCAGCCGGCTTCGACGACACGTTCTTCTACGACGAGCTCCGTCTCGAGCCCGCCGCGCGGCGAGTCCCGATGCGACAAGACGACTCGCCGGACGCGCGCGCCCTCTTCGAGGAGTGGAAGCGCAAGCCCGACAAAACGCCGTATTGAGCGGCGATTGGCCCTCGAAAAAGAGCAAGCCGCCCGGACCCTATCCGTCCGCCGATTACCTGTTTCGTTGCGCTCTGCCCACGTCGAGGCGGCTCGTCGATCCGGGTTTGGTCGCGGGCGACGGCGCGTTCTCCGCGGGCTTCGCTTCGATGTCGCGCTCGAGTCGATCGAGCCGTCGCTCGAGCTCCGCGGGAGAAAATGAATCGTCCTCGTCGCCGTCGGTCGCGGCGCGATCGTCGGCGTTGGCGGGATCGCCGGCAGCGGTGGCCCGGGTGAACGGCGCGCTCGAAGCGGCGGCATCGGCGTTCACAGACGCGTGCCGTGCGCGATATTCGCGGAGGCAGAGCGCGGCTCCGCCCGCGCCGAGCGCGACCATGACGACGAGCGCACCGCGCCGGATCGTCTCCGCTGCCTTGGACTGCTTCCGAAGTTGGCCCCCCGCGAACTGGGGAGGGGTGGGGGCATGCATTCGCGGGATGCCCGGGTCTTCGGAAGCAGTGCGAGACAGCGGAGAGTTGCCGAAACGTGAATCGCTCGCCGATCGGTCGAACATGGTGACTCGTTCAAGCCGTCGCGGCGCGGTGACGGCGCAACGGCGTGCGATCTCCGTGACGGCGTACGCGCGGCGGCACCGTCGTGAACGACGACGCATCCGCGTTTCCGGCGCGAAGCCGCCGCTTCTGCTCGATGCTGCGCGCGGACGTGCGCAAGAGGCGAACGAGATCCGAGACCGTCGCGACCGAGTCCAGACGCTCGGCGGGGAAATGCATGCTCGCGACGTCCTCGAGGCGCAGTGCGATCAGCACCAGGTCGAGGGGCAAGAGATTCAGATCGCGCCGGAGCTCGAGCGCGGGATGAATCTGTCCTTCGGGCCAACCCAAATGGTCGGCGAGGGCTTGGTGC
>DATBBD010000036.1:0-11904 GCA_036271175.1 Polyangiaceae bacterium
CGCGTGCCGGTCGCCCGCCGCGACCATCCGACCGGACCTTTCAAAGCAGCTGTTTTTTCCAATGACTTGCGATTCGACCCGGTCCGCGGCATGAGAAGCGCGGCCCGAGCCCTCGGCCCTGGCCCAGCCAAAAAGATGTGCGGCGTTTTCGGCGTTTACGGCCATCCTGAGGCCGCCAACCTCACCTATCTCGGCCTGCATGCTCTGCAGCACCGCGGTCAGGAGAGCGCGGGCATCGTCACGAGCGATGGCCAGCGTCTGAGTGCTCACCGCGGGATGGGACATGTCATCGACGTGTTCCCCCAAGAGCAGCTCGACAAATTGAAAGGCCCGAATTCCATCGGGCACGTCCGCTACTCCACGGCGGGCGGCTCGATGTTGAAGAACGCGCAGCCCATCGCGGTCGACTATTCGCGAGGTTCGATCGCCGTCGCCCACAACGGCAATCTGACGAACTCCGATTCGCTCCGTGAACGGTTGGAAGCGCGCGGTTCGATCTTCCAGTCGTCGAGCGACACCGAGGTCATCGTGCACCTCGTCGCGATCAGCACGCAGCGCTCCGTCGAAGACCGCGTCGCCGACGCGCTCACCGAAGTGCGCGGCGCGTATTCGCTGCTCTGCATGACGGACAAGGAGATGATCGCGGTACGCGACCCGATGGGGATCCGGCCGCTCTGTCTCGGCAAAATCGGAGACGCCTACGTGGTGTCGAGCGAGCAGACCAGCTTCGATCTCATCGGCGCGGAGTACCTCCGCGAGCTCGAGCCGGGCGAGATGCTGGTGTTCGACAAGCGCGGCATGCGGAGCACGCGCCCGTTCGCGCCCGCGAGCCCGCACATGTGCATCTTCGAATACGTGTACTTCGCGCGCCCCGATTCGGTGCTCGACGGCGTGAGCGTGTACGAAGCGCGAAAGAACCTCGGCCGAGCGCTCGCCGACGAGCATCCGGTCGACGCCGATCTGGTGATCCCGGTGCCGGACTCCGGCGTCCCTGCCACGATCGGCTTCTCGGAGCGTTCCAAAATTCCCTTCGAAATGGGACTCGTTCGAAGCCACTACGTCGGGCGGACGTTCATCGAGCCGCAGCAGAGCATCCGGCACTTCGGCGTCCGCTTGAAGCTGAACCCGGTGAGCTCGACGCTCAAGGGCAAGCGCGTCGTCGTGGTCGACGACAGCATCGTCCGAGGAACCACGAGCCGGAAAATCGTGAAGATGCTGAGGGACGCGGGCGCGCGCGAGATCCACATGCGCATCTCGAGCCCGCCGACGAAGTGGCCTTGCTACTACGGCATCGACACGCCGACCCGCGGCGAGCTCATCGCGTCGAGCCACACCGTCGAAGAGATCAACCAATACATCACCAGTGATTCGCTCGCGTACCTGTCGCTCGACCGCATGGTGGACGCGGTCACCGCATTGAAGCCGCCGCCGGTCGTGACCAACGGCGCACCCGTGAACGGCAAGGGGTTGCCGGTCATTCAAGGGGGCGCTCAGGGCACGCCGTTTTGCCATGCGTGCTGGAGCGGCGAGTACGCGATCCCGTTCACGCAGCATCCTCGCACCCGTCAAATGAGGCTGCTCGACCTGTGACGGGTTCGGGGGAGGCCCTCGCATGGTGAAGGATCTGCCTGACAGCGTTTCGATCTTCGAGGTGTCGCCGCGCGACGGCCTGCAAAACGAAGCGTCTGCGGTTCCGCTCGACGACAAGGTGCGGCTCATCGAAGCGCTCATCGCGGCGGGGCTCCGGCGCATCGAACTGACGAGCTTCGTCTCGCCGCGGTGGATCCCGCAGCTGGCGGACGCCGAAGATCTGGTGCTCGCGGTGAAAGCCCCCGAGGGCGTCACCCTGAGCGCACTCTGCCCGAACACCAAGGGCCTCGAGCGCGCGATCGAAGTCGGATTGCACGAAGTCGCGGTCTTCATGTCCGCGAGCGAGACGCACAACCAAAAAAATACCAATCGAACGATCACGCGGTCGCTCGACGTGTTCGACGAGCTCGTGCCGCACGCGCTCGCGTCGAACATGCGCGTGCGCGGTTACGTCTCGACGGTGTGGGGGTGCCCGTACGAAGGCGAGGTCGACCCCGGCAAAGCGCTCGACATCGCCCGCCACCTTCTCGAGCTCGGCTGTTACCAAGTTTCGATGGGCGACACGATCGGCGTCGCGACGCCGATCGAAGTGCAGCGGCTCTGCGGGCTCTTCCTCGAGCGTTTTCCGGTCGAAAAGCTCGCCCTCCATCTTCACGACACCCGCGGCACCGCGCTCGCTAACGCGTTCGCGGGGCTATCGCTCGGCGTCTCGAATTTCGACGCCTCGGTCGCCGGAGTGGGCGGGTGCCCTTACGCGCCCGGCGCGGCGGGCAACCTCGCGACGGAAGATCTCGTCTACATGCTGCACGGCATGGGGATCCGCACCGGGGTCGATCTCGGTCAGCTCCTCCACGCGGGCAACGTGGCCGAAGCGGTGATCGGCCGACGACTCCCGGGCAAGGTTCATCAGGCCGGCATCCCGAGCCGGCGCATGACTCAGGGCCCGCCGCCTCCGCCGCAATCGAGACGGTCGTAGTAAACTTGGAAGCTTCCGGACCGGCGATCTTCGAACAAGACGCCGACACCGTTCGGCCCGAATGCGATGTCGGGGTCGAGCGAGTCCGAGGGGCCGTCGGTCATCTGCTGCTCGGCGCTCGCGTCGGTGAGATCGGGATTCAGCGTCTTCGAATAGAGCGCGTATGACCCGGTTCGTTCTTCCGCCCAGACGAGCAGGAGTCGATCGCCGAGCGGGAGCAGCGACTCCGAGCGCGCGAACGGCGCGACGGCGGTCACCGGGCGATCGGCCACGAGCACCGTGCCGTCCGCGGAGACCGCGGCGCCGTGAATGACGGGGCCGGGGGTCGCGCCGCTGGTGTCCCACACGACGACGTAGCGATCGGCGTTCCATACGATCGCCGTCGACGACGTCTGCTCGGTCGTGAGCACGACCGGCGTGCCGACGGTCGCGAGATCGGCCGAAACCGGCGCGAAAGCGAAGCCGTGGTCGCCCGAGCCGGCGACCTTGTTGAACGTGACGCCGAGATTCGTCGCGCCTTTCGCGAGCCGCGGACCGTTCGCGTCGAGGGATTTGTCGGTGAGCGGCACGTTGGCGCCGAGGAGATTGCCGTCGTGATCGATCCGCTGTGCGAACACCACCGCGCTCGAGTCGCCGTCTCGAAGATCGTCCCACACGATGACGAACTCGACGCCGTCCCAGATCAGATCCGGCAAGAGCGAGAAGTTCGGCGCGTCGGTGACTCGCACGTCCTTGGCGAGCTTGCCGCCCTTCTCGTCGAGGCGATTGAAGTAGATCTCGTAGTCGCCGTCGCGCCGGTCTTCCCACACCGTGCCGAAGATCGAGCCCGTGAACACCAGGGGGCCCGTGAAGCTGTCGGTGTTTTCGTGAGTGATCGCGGTCGCCGGCACCGCGACGGTGCCCGGCGGATCGACGGCGCTGAACGTGTTTTCCCACGACAGATGGTCGGCCGCGAACGTCGTCGCGAACGTCGAGGTTCCGAAGCGAATGCCGCCGGCGGATGCTTGTCGTGAGCCCGTCGAGAGCAGCACCGGCGCTTGCCCGGACGGCGTGTAGGTCACGCCGTCGTCGACGATGCCGTTGCAGTCGTTGTCGACGCCGTCACAAATTTCTTTTGCGCCGGGGTGCGCCGCCGCGCTCGCGTCATTGCAGTCGTCGCCGCAAGAACCCGGCGCGCCGGGCAGAAATCCGGGAAGCGGCGCTCGGTAGCCGTCGCCGTCTTCGTCGGGAGTGACGGGCGTGTGTGAACAGGCGCCGGTCGACGGAGCACAGGCGTCCGTCGTGCACGGATCGCCGTCGTCGCAATCGACGGGCGGCGCCGTCACGCAGGCGCCGTTTTCACACCGCGCGATGGCGCACAGGTTCTTCGGGCCGCAATCGAGATCCGCGACGCAGCCCGTGAGCAGACCGCCTTCGAGCGGCGCGCCGTACCGCGGCCGCTCGGGTTCGGAGCGAGAACCGCAGCCCGCCGAAAGCACGACGCCCGAGAGCGCCGCGAACCAGCGCGAAGCGCCTCGCCTCACCCGCACACGTAATACCCGTCCACGTCGAGGTCGACGCACACCAAGCCGGGCGGGCACTCGTCCGTTGCCGCGGTGCCGTCGCACAACGAGGCGCACTGAAACCCCGTGCCGTCGGTGACGCACACGTATCCGGCGGCGCAGTCCGACGTCGTGCAATCGTCGCCTTGCACGCCGCTCCCCGCGGGCTCGCAGAGCGTGCCCACCTCTTCGGTGTGGCACATTTTTCCGTAAACGACATAGGGTACGCACCCCTCGCTCGAGAGGCACCCGGTTTGCGCAGCCGCGTCGCACTGGCGCTTGCCTTCGATCTTGCCGCTCATCGGGCAACCCGGGTCGACGTAGGTCGCCGCGTCGCTGCCCGAATCCGCGAGCGTCGAGAAACCACCGTCGCCGGCGGGTCCTCCGTCGTTCGGAGCGCCGCCCTGGCCCCCGGTTCCGAACGCTCCGCCGGAGCTCGTCGTCGAGGTCACCCCGGAATTCACCGTGCCGCCACACGCGGTTACGGCGCAGGCAATTCCGAAAAGGAAGCAACGCACGCCGCGAGCGTAGCGCGAGACGGTGTTCCCGCAAACGCGCGAGCAATGGTATGGACGCGCTCGTGTTGCTCCGCGCATTTGCCGGCGTCGTGTCCGCGGTCCTCTTCGTCGCGTGCGGGCGACAAGAACCGGATCGCTCGGTGGCGACCGCAGCAGCGGTTGAGCACACCGCGAGCCCGGCGAAGAGCGCGCCGTCGGCGTCGACCGTCGTTCTGCCGCCATTTGCGTCGCTCACCGCGTCGCGCTGTCTCTTCCCCCTCAGCGAAACACCGCCGCCGCGCGCGACTCCCGCGGCAAGTTGCCCCAAGGACGAGAAGGGTCCGATGCGGCTCGCGCGCGGTTGGGTGTCTTTTCCGGACACTGACGGCGCGCCACGCGTAGCCGTCGAAGTCGCGGACGACTCCGCGTCGCGTGAACGCGGCCTCATGTACGTTACGAAGCTCCCCGAAGATCAGGGGATGATCTTCACGTGGGACGACGAAGATTTTCGTTCGTTCTGGATGCACGACACCTGCATCCCGCTCGACATGCTCTACGTCGCCGCCGACGGCACGATCGTCGGCGTGCTCGAACAAGTTCCGGCGATGGACGAAACGCCGCGCTCGATCCGCTGCCCCATCAAGTACGTGCTCGAGGTGAACGCGGGCTGGACACGCGCCCACGGCATCACGCCGGGACAGCGCATCAAGTTCGAGACTTGACGGCCTTTGCGAGCAGAGGTTGATAGTCGCCGCCATGCGTTCGCACACGTCGGTTTTCTGGGTCGGGTCGATCTCCTTGCTGCTCGCTGCGTGCCAATCGGGGGCCGCGCCCGAGCCCGAATCGCGAAAAGAACCGCCGAACACCGAGCCCGCGAAGACCGCGCCGGCACCGACGCCGACCCCCGCCCCCACACCGACGCCAACGCCGGCAGCGAACCCCTCAACTCCCCCCGAACCCTCCGCGTCCGCCGGCGGCGGCATGCACGTCGCAACGGTCCCGGTCGCCGAGGGCGATCCCGCTCAGGGGAAATTCTCGATGGACGATGCGACGCAAGGGTTGCCGCCGGGTAAAAAGCTCACCGCCGAATTGAAGACCGACAAGGGAACGCTCAACTGCGAGCTCTGGCCCGACAAGGCGCCGATCACCGTCGCGAACTTCGTCGGACTCGCGCGCGGCCTCCGCCCCTGGAAAACGCCGGGCGGCGAATGGGTGAAGAAGCCGCTCTACGACGGCACGCCGTTTCACCGGATCATCAAAGGCTTCATGATCCAAGGCGGCGATCCGAAGGGCAACGGCTCGGGCGATCCCGGGTTCGTCATCCCCGACGAAATCTGGGCCGGCGCGCATCACGATCAGATCGGACAGATTTGCATGGCGAACCGCGGCCCCAACACCAACGGCTCGCAGTTCTTCATCATGGACGGCGTCGCGACGCACCTCGACGGCGGCTACACCATCTTCGGCAAGTGCTCCCCCGACAGCGTGATCGAAGCCATCGCCAGTTCCCAAACCTCCGGCGACCGCGCCCTGGCCCCGCCCAAACTCCAAAAAGTAACGATCAAGCGCACGAAGTAGAGCGGGAAAGTCAGAGCTAGCGCTAGCGCGAGGGGAAAGAGCAAAAGCGTGGGAGGGGGGCTGCCTCGCGGTCGATCGCGTGCACCAGTTCTGTCCGTCGCTTCGCCAAGCGTCGCGACTTGAGCGGGCGAAGGACGTTGGGGGGTAGGGGTAGGGCTAAGGCTAGAGCTGGAGCTAGAGCAACGCGCCGCCCGCCCCCCTTACCTTTACCCCTAGCCCTAGCTTTTACCTCTACCTCCCCCGCTCTACCCCCGGGCGCACCGCCGGGACTTCTGAGCGTACCCGCGTGCTCGGCCGGTTCCAGGCCGGGGCCGCCGGCAGCCGGCGGTGCTCGCTCACTCCGCTCGCGAGCAGCCTGGAGCCGGCCTGCGCGCGCGGGTGGAGACGGTTGGTCCCCGGTCGGGACAGCAAACCCAGGAGGTTCCGGATGACGCTCAAGATCTATCCCGTCGTGCTCGATCTGGTTCGAAGACTGGCGCCATCTTTGGTCGCGTTGCGCAGGCGCTCTTTCGCGCTCGGAGATCAAATGGAGCGCGCGCTGATTTCAGTGCCGCTCAACATCGCGGAGGGTGCGTACTCGCGCGGAAAAAATCGCGAAGCGCGTTATCAATCGGCGCTCGCCTCCGCACGTGAAGTGCTCGCTTGTTGGGAAACCGCGCAGGCATTCGGCTGGGTCGGGCCTCTGGAGCTTGAAATCGCCGCGCTGTTTCAGCAAGTCATCGGCACCCTGGTCCGCTTCGCCCTGCGCTGAAATCGCGAAGCGTCTGCTCTGCCCGCCCGCGAAGCGTGGCGTCTCCTCTGCCCGCCCGCAAGCACCCGGCGTTGCGCCCGAGGATCAGACGCCCACGAGCACCCAACGTCGCGACCCTCTCCCGCGCCCGCCCGCGAAGCCTCGTCGCGGCCGAAGTTTTCGGCGAGCACCGGACCGGAGCGTACTTTCGTACGTGAGGACCGGAGCGGAACCAAAACGCAGGCCCCGGCGAGGATCCGCGGGCGTGTCTTCAAGTCACCAACACGCCACCAGCACCCCTCATCCGCAGGTGCCCGGGATCCAGAATAGCGGACACCCACACTTGCCCGCCGTCGTGCAGCAGGCCGGCCCTTGCGCGATGTTGCACGCCGGACAGCTACTGAGCCCGCACGAGCTATTGCCGCGCCCCGAACCCGAGGAGCCCGACGCGCCACCGCCGGGCACGGTGATGTGACCGGTCGTGCCGCCCGTGGACGTCGTGCCGCCGCTCGATTCGCCCGTGTCGCCGCCGGTGGGCGTCGAGATCGAGCCGCCGTTCGGAAAGCCGCCGTTCGACGGGTCGCCGCCGAATCCGCCCGCGGACGGATCGGTCGTGGGGAACCCACCGGTGTCGACGCTGGGGGAGCCACCGTTCGATACGCCGCCGCTCGCGACGCCGCCATTCGAAAACGCTCCGGTGCCGATCTCGCCGGTGATCCGTTCACCGCCATCGGCGACGCCGTCGACGCCGATCGCCGTCGCGCAACCGCTGGCAGCGACGGCGACCAACAGAGAAATGAACAAACGCGTGCGCATGCTGGTTTCTTGCCACCGTCGACGGCCGATCAACCGAGCAACCCTCGTTTCCGTGACGGCAGAGCTCGACTTTACCGCTCTCGAGGCGACCGACTAGCCGAGTTCGAGCTCAAAACACTGAGCTCGTGCAGCCAGATCGAAAAAGCCGCAAACCGACGAGAACTTTCGCGTCACGATGGCCGTCGCCGACGGTCAATTGTCATTCGCGGCGCGTCACACGTACGGGGGACGCCCCTGATGACGAGCGGGTCAAGACCGGAGCACGCGCTTCACCTCTTGCGCAACCATCTCGAGCTCCGCGCGCACGGCTTCGCAATACGACGAGAGCGCGACTTGCACGTTCAACGCGTCCCCGGGCACGCCGAGCAGCGACGCGCTTCGATGGGCGAGCTCGCGAACCGGCGCGCCACACGCAATGTACCGGTCGAGCGGCTCGACCGGAAAATCGTCCGGGGCGAGCGCGCCGCGCACCGCGCCGGTGACGACGGAGACGGTGATACGCGGATCGATCGCGCTCGCCGAAAAGACTCTGTACATCCCGGCGGCGAGACATGAACAGGTCTCGCGAAGAAGCTCGGGCAACGGCTCGACACCGCCGAGGAGCGCGAGCCGATCGAGGTTAGACGGATCGACCGAAGTGAGGGAACGCATCGTCGCGACCGCCGTGCTGTCTCGAAGCGGCGCGGCGAGCGCCATCGCCAGCTCGTCGGCCGTGACTCCCGGCGTGAAATTCGACCACGCCGCTTGCCAGAGCATCCGCATCGGCGCGTTGGCGTCGCGATGCGAGGGCAGCGGACCGAGGCTCGGCGGCGACGAGCTCGGACGCTTCTCGGGCGCGATCGACGGCGCCGAGAGATTCGGCTGAGAGGGACGCGATCGATACGTCGAACGGAGACCATTGTTCGAGCTCACCACACTGAGCGAGTTCACCGAGATCTCCACGATACGGTTCACCGGCGCGGTCGAGCGAGCTCGAATCTTGTCGGCGAGCTCGGTCCGCGTCATCGGAATCTCGCCTTGACTGATCTGCTCGCCCAGGACCTCGGCCGCAGCCTTCGCCACTTCGTCGGCGATCGAATCCGCCGTCGTCGCCGACACGTTGCGATTGAATCGAACCGTCACCTCGGTCGACAAGCGATGTCCGTCGAGACACAAGGTCGAGATGGCTCGACTCACGGGATCTTGGGACCCTCCCGAAAACGACCACGCTTTAGCCATCGCCTAATCTCCTCCGTCGTTTCCGCACAGACAACGTCGAGCGTGGAACCCCACTCCTTGTCGCCGACGCAGCACGTCTTTTCCCTAGCACTCGAATGGACCCTCGCACCACTCAAAGGTACCGAAAAAGGCACCGTGAACATCTTTCGGCCACGTTTCCGGGGACCACACGGGGCCCGTGTGGTCCGTGACGGAACTGGCGCGATCTAATGACTATTGAGTTTGCGCGATGTGCGATCGCAACGACGAAGAAGCGCGTTCAATCAGGTTGGTACAAAACCTTTTGAGAGGGATCTTCGTAATAGAAACGCCGAAAATCGCCGTGATCGAACGTCGCTGCGCCAAACGCGTTCACGACGACCGATACGAGCGCTGCCGCGACGAAACACTTGCCGAACTTGTGCCCGGTGATGGCGAGCAGCACGAACAAGAACGGGGCGTAGTCATTCGAGAAGCGGTAACCGAACTGCATCCAGCCCGTATTTTGATAAAAAAGCCCGGGAATCGCGACTGCGGCGGCGGTGACGTACAGCGCGATCGCGAGAGGGCTCTTCTCCTTGGGCCACACGAGCCACAAGTAGAGAGGCGTCGTCACCCACAACGCGAGACCGTGCTCGTTGATCTGGAACGCAGTTGCTGCACCCGGCTCGTGCCACGGTAAGCTGGTGAGGACCACACCGAGGTTTCGCGCGAGAAAGTGGTAGTTGAAGAGGCCCCATCGCCGCATCCGCCCTTGCCACGCGACCGTCAGGTATTCGTAACCGAAGTCGAGGAACGTCCCGAAGCGTGCGCGGTTGTAGACGAGCGCAGCGCCGATGAGCAGCGCGAGCGGCAGCGCAAACTGAACGAGCAGCCGGACGAGTCGGCGACCATCGACATCCGAGAGCCGCCACCTTCGGGCGTCGTGAGCCTCGGCGCCGGGCGCCGTGATCTCCGTCACATCCGTCGCAGCGGCGTGTCGCATCGAGACGCGAGCGGCTTCGTAGAGGAAGAACGGCGTTGCGAAGAGGAGCGGCGTCCGTGTGAGAAACCCGACGCCGATCATCGTTCCGGCGAGCACCGGGTGCGCGGCGTCGAGCGAGCACAAGAGATAGATTGCGCCGATGCCGACCGCGACGACGTGCGCGGCGAACCACACCGTGCCCTGGAGCGAAGTAAAAAAATAAACCGTCCCGAACGCGAGCAGGAGCGCGAGCGCGACGTTGGTCGTTTCGCGGCGTGGGCTACGCCCGTCGCGCCGGAGTCGTTCGAGCACGAGGAACAAGACCGCCGGACCGATTCCGGCGAGCCACACGAAAAATTGTCCGTCGCGAACGTTGTCCGCCGTCTTGCCGATGAGCACGAGCGGCAAGAGCAGCACGGCCGGGAACGGCGGAAACGCGACGTACCACTTGCCGTGAAACGACGCGAAGTCGTTGTTCGCCGCGTAGCCGGGCGGCCCGTGCGCCAGATCGAGGCGCCCGTTTTTCCAAGACTCCGCGAGGAGCGCGAAATGGTTGAACTGCGTGTGCTCCATCAGCCGGTTCTTCGGCGTCAGCGCAAAGTACACGGCGCTCACGACGAGGTAGATCCCCATCGCGATCGCGAGACGTCGCTTTCGGCTGCCGGTCATGTGAAGCGGGCGGAAGCTATCACCGAGCCATGGCGATTGTGACCCGACCAATGCAGCGCTAAACGAGGGGCGTGTCCAAGACCGCTCAGTTCTTCGTTCCCGTCGCGGATCTCGACTACGGCGACCGCGAGCTCGACGAAGAGATCCCCGTGGCCTGGCTCCAGAAGGCGATGGAAAACACCGAAGCGACCCCCCGCGGAGCGCCGGGACGCCTCGAGGTGACGCTCTCGAAGAGCGGTCGCGAAATCATGGTCCGGGGCCATGCGCACGCGCAGGTCACGATGCCGTGCGCCCGCACCCTCGATCCAGTCGACTTCGACCTCGACGCCGAGATTTTCCTCTTGCTGAGCCGGGGCGGCGGCCCCGGCACTCCGCACGCGTCGCCTCGCTCGCGGAGAGCGGACGGCCCGAAAGCCGCGAAAGGCCCGAAAGCCGCTGCTTCTCCGGCGCAAACCGGAAAGGCGGGGAAATCGGGAAAACCCGGGCCGAACGCAAAGAAGGCCCGTCGCGAAGAAGAAGTGCCGCTCGCCGAAGAGACGGCCGCGACCGACACCTACGACGGTGAGGACGTGGTTTTGGACCCCTTCGTCCGGGAGTTTCTCCTCTTGGAACTTCCGATGGTCCCGCTCAGGGAGGACTTGCGCTCGGAGGCGACACCCGCTATCGAGCGTCCTCCGATTGATTCCGGAGAAGACGACCGAACGGCCCCCAAGGAGCTGGATCCTCGGCTGGCGCCGCTTGCGGCACTGAAGAGCCGCCTCGGTCAGAAGAAGGAGTGAGACGTGGCAGTCCCCAAACGACGTAGGACGAGCAGCCGTCGTGACATGCGGCGCGCCCAGCACGATAAGGTGGAGGCGCCGAACCTCATTCCGTGCGCGAATTGCTCGGCACCGACGCTCGCGCATCGCGTTTGTGCGACGTGCGGCTTCTACAAGGGCAAGAGCGTAGTGGCGCCCAAGGGCGGAACGGGTTCGGGAGAGGGTTGAGCAAGACCGCCTGGCTCTTCCCCGGACAAGGGACGCAATCCGTTGGCATGGGCAAGGCCCTGCACGACGCGTCCCCGGCAGCGCGACGGGTGTTCGAGCGCGCGGACGGCGCGCTCGGCTTTTCGCTTTCGGCTCTGTGTTTCGGGGGTCCGCTCGACGAGCTGACCCTCACGAAAAACGCCCAGCCGGCGATTTTGACGACGAGCATCGCCGCGCTGGCTGCGCTTCGAGAGGCAATTCCGTCGCTTCCAGGGCCTGACTTCTCCGCGGGGCATTCGCTCGGCGAGTACAGCGCTCTCGTCGCAGCAGGGGCGCTGGATTTCGAAGACGCCGTTCGCCTCGTTCGCCTTCGAGGCGAAG
>DATBBD010000037.1:0-8164 GCA_036271175.1 Polyangiaceae bacterium
CGTCGCGCCCGTAGAGGCACACGTCCCTGCGTCGGGTCCGCACGGGTCGAGCACCGCCACGGCGCGGAAATTCGGCGTCGTCAGGTCCTGTCCCGGTAAATAGAACGCGGGGTGACTTGGGTCGGTGACGTAGGTTCCGCCCGGCGACACCGAGATCGCAGTGCCCCAGATGGCGCGGTGCGCTCCCAAGTTGCCATAGGTTCGAGCGGAGTCGAAAAACGCCCACGCATATCCGCCAGATGGTGAGGGAGACACGGTGGGGTAATAGTTTTGGTGCAGATCGGCGGTGCCGCCTGGCAAGTAGGTTTGCGTCGCGGTCACTTCTTCCGGCGAATGGAACCCCATCGCTTGCGCGAGCATCGTGGCAGTGCCGCTCGCGGCGTCGACGACGAACACGTCCGTCGATGGGCCAGGCAAGCCGCCGGGGTGCAGGCCCACTCCTTCACCCGAGAAGTCCGACGCGGCGCCGACCGTAAAAATGATGCCTTTGCCGTCGGGTAAGAACGCCGGCCACCCCGCAAAACCGCCCGTGGTCGACGTGTACAACCTGCGCGGTCCGAAAGCCGTGCGCGTCGCGATCGAAAAGCTCATCGAGCTCAACGTCGTGCCATTGGTCGCGCCGAAGTCGGTGAACGCCAATTGCGCGCCATCGGGCGAGAACGACGGCATGGACGCTCCGATAGGGAGGCCGCTGTCGGAGACCAACGCGCCGGTCGCCGTATCGTAGAGCCCGGCATTGGTGACGCCTCCGCCGTAGGTGCGCGGACCAGCGCCTCCGGTCGGATGCGCCGAGGCCACGTACACCGAGCCGTCCGGATAGACGGCGGAAAACTCCGCGCCCGGCGTGGGAGAAAAGAGCGGCGCGACGGGAGCAGAAGCCGACACGGTGTACGAGCTCCCGCCGCCGCTCGAGTACGCGAGTAATCGAGTGCCGTTCGCGGATGCCGAATGGCACCCGTTGCAGTTCGCAGAGTCGAGAAATGGCTCGACGGGGCGACCCGCGGGGATCCTCATGATCGCGCCGACCGAAAACGTCGACACCGTCGTCATGTAGTACACGGAACCCGCGAGCTTGCCGTTCGCGATCACCAATTGCTCGGAAATCGGGCCGTAGATCGTTTCACCCGTGAGGACCTTGAGCTCCAAGGTGAACGGATCGGATGCGCCCTTCGTCGACGCGGCCGCGACGTTCCAGACGCTTGCCGGGAGCTCGAGCAGATCCGTTCCCGTGGGTTTCAGACAACCGCGGTAGTCGAATCCGGTCGAGTGGAGCCTGACGTAGACGGCGTCGGCGTTCTCGCCGCTCCACATCAAGAGCGGCGCTGCGATGCCTTGCGGAAAGACCGTGCCATCGTACGGATAGAGGAAGCTCATCGAGGACGCGTCCCCGGTCCCGTCGATGAGTTGCTGCGCGGTGGCCGCATCCAGGTTCGCGGCGTTCACGGGGAGACAGTCGTCGATGCGGGTCACCGAGCCGTCAGGGCTTCCCGCGGCGTCCGGAAGCACCATCGCGTCGCGCTCGGGACGCACCGTCGAGGACGTGACGCCGACGATGCCGCGGTCGTCGCACGCGAACGCGCTCATCGCCAACACGAGGAGCCCCGGCGCTCGGAGTTGCCCGCGAATCGACTCGTTCATTTTGCCATCGCGCCGCGCACGCGATCGTCGAACGCTCCACCCGGGTAAGCGCCGAGAAAACGCGCTGCGGCCGCCGTCGCGTCTGCGCGACGCCCGAGCGCGTGAAGCGCCATTACCTCGACGTAGTCGCGCTCTTCGGGCAGAAAGCTCGGCTTGAACCGCGCGCGCGCGTCGCGCACGAGGGCGAGCGCGCCCGCAGGGTTCGACGACAGCAAGCGTTCGGCGCGAGCGATTTGCTGCGCCTCGACCTGGGTATCGTTCGCGGTCGGTGCCGCCTCGTCGAGCGACGACTTCGGCGTGGGCGCACTCGAATCGCTTGCCGGTGGCATCGTGTCGTCGGGCGCGCGCTTCGGCGTGGCGCGCTCGGTGACGTGGGCTTTGCCCACTGCGGCCGGCGTCGCGCTCGGCGCCGGCGAAGGCGCGGAAGGCGGCGCGGTGATTTCGGGTTGCAACACGGATGCGGCCACTGGCGTTGCCACAGGCGCGGACGGTGCGATCGCCGACGACCGCACGGCATCTTCGGCGGGACCGTGCGGCTTCGAGTGCAGAAACAGAACCACGACGATCGCGACGGAGCACGCGAGCCCCGCGCTGCCGAGACTCGAAAAACCAATTCCAGCGGTGGGTCCGGCGACGCTTGCGACGAGGGTCGGAGGCGCCCACGACGGCATCGCCAGGGTGTTCGCGAGCTGTCGATGCCGTTCGATTCCGGCGAGCACGTCGTAGCGAACCGGCGGCAGTGCCGCGCCGACGCGAAGCAGACGCCGCCCTCCCGAGAAGAACCAGAGCGGGTTCAGCACGAGTGCGAGAATCGAACTCCGCTCGCGCGGCTCGGAACGCGCGTCGTCGGGATTTTGCGCGGCGCGGTCGCGGGCCGGAGTTCCGGCCTCTTCTGCTCGGAGCGCGCGTTGAAACCGCTTTCGGGCTTCGTGAAGGCGCCAGTACACGGTGCCCGTCGGGACACCCATCGACGCGGCGATGGACGCGCACGACTCCCCCTCGATGTCCGCGAGGATGAGCGTGCTCCTGAAATCGGGGTCGAGTCGATCGAGGGCGGCTTGGAGGAGCCGCAAGCGCTCGGTGGCTTCGAGGACTTGAACGGGACCGTTGTTCGTGGACACGAGCTTCTCGACCTCCGTGTCCGACGATCGGACGCGCTGTGCGTTCTGCCTTCTTCGATAGGCCGACGCAGCGTTGGTCGCGATCGTCGCGAGATAGCTGGTTGGTTTTGCCGGTCCGGATTTGTAACCGCCGCGGCGATGCACGACCAAGAAGACGTCCTGAACCACGTCGTCGAGGCCGTCGGAACGGACCCCCAGACGGAACAGGAACCGTGCGACGAAGGGGGCGAAGCGACGGAACAGCTCTTCCGTGCTCAGGTCTTCGTGTGGCTCGGACGACGCCATGGTTGCTCGTCTCTTCAGGCGCGTGCGCGGAGAATCCTTGGCGAAAACGGCGCTCGGTCAGAATTCGTAGGCCGCCCCCACCGTGATCAGGCCCCCCACCGGCGAAGAATCGCGGGTGTCGACGATGCGACCGGTGGGATCCGTGACAGCGATCTGGGTTTTTTCCAGGGGCAGCACCAGCCCGATGCCTCCAACGAGCGACCAGTCCGGGCGAACGTCGACCGAGACGCCGACGGAATTCGAGACGGCGAGCCAGCCGAGCGCGGCATCTTTCGATAGGGTGAAGCCGCTCCCGCTGGCGAGCAACCGGCGCGCCTCGAGGCCCGCGCACAGACGCCCGCGTACACGGGCGCCCAAGGTCGGTTCGGCGCACAGCGAAATGTCGAGTGCAACCGAGGCGGTAGAGAACTTTCCGGCGACGCGATCGAACGTCTCGCTCGAGCTCGCGAGGCCCGAGAGCGCGAGCTCGGCGGCGAAGTGTTCAGGCAGAGCTCTCTCGAGCCAGAGCGTCGCGCCCCACGACCCTCCCGGGAGCACGTCCCAAGCAGCGGTCGCTCCCGCACCGAACCACCAGCCCGCGTCAGGTTGCGGCGCGAGCTCGCCGAGAAGCTCGTCGCGAAGCGATACTTTGAGCGCCAGGGCGATCGAGAGCCCGAGCACGGCGTGCATCTGCGCGCAATCCGCCGGACCGGGTTCGAATCGCCGCGAAGCGATCACGCGATTGCCTCGCCACATGCGAAACGAGACGACTCGCGCGTCCTGACGGCTTCCCTCGACGTCGACGCGGAGATCGCCGTCGACGCGAAGATCGCCGTCGAGCCACGCCCGAACCTGATCGCGAAGCGTCGCTTCTTCGATGCACGTGACCCCCGGCGCAACGCGGATCGCGTCATTCAACGTCCGGAGACGTGGCGCGCCCTGGGCAGACGCGGAAAACAACACGACGAGGACAACGATCCCCGCCGCGCCGCTCCTTCGTAGGGTTCGAGCGTCCACCGGGCACCTATGCACGGACATCGCCGCACTGTCGCATATAGCCGTGACCGCCCCCGAGCCGTTCGGTCCTTCTCGTTCGTACGACGCGGCCGTTCCGTCGCGCAATCGTCGGCGAATCCGCGGAAGTTCAAACGCGAGCGCGTCGGCGCCCGCGGTCGCATCAATCACCCGATTGTCCGCTTTCGACACTGTCGACGCCTTCGAGTTGGTGATAGTCGGTCTCGGCGGCCCGAAGGCATCCGCGTGCGATCTTACAAACTCGGTCATCCAGCGGTTCTGATCTTGGTGATTTCAAGCGCGTGTACGCGACCGGGCTCTCGAACGGCGCATACATGAGCTATCGCTTCGCGTGCGATGCCGCGGATATTTTCGCCGCGGTCCCTCCCGGCGCCGGCGCAGTCGGAATCAACTCGATCGGCGGCGGAGCCAACGCGACCTCGGACTTCACCGCGTGCACCCCGTCGAGCAAGGTATCCATTCTAGACATGCACGGCACCTCCGATCCGTTGATCCCGTATTCGCTGCAAGCGCCGTCGCTCGCGATCTTCACGACCGCGGATGCGTGCAGCATGAACACCACGACGCCCGCGGCACCTCCGAGCGCGGGCGACACGACATGCGTGCGCTACACGGGGTGTCCGAGCGGCACCGAGGTCATCGGGTGCTCCATCTCCGGCGGCGCCGTGTGGAATTTCTTTTCACATCACGTCAATCACTGACGTTCGAGCCACGACGCTCGATTGGGGCGCCACGCGAGCGCTCAGACGCGATGCTCGCCGCCCTGACGGCGCGGCCGTCGAGTGCTCGAGATGCGGCCACGCGGAGCGAAACGACCGCCGAGCAGCCTCCGGACCCGATGAGAGTCTGAGTTTCGTGCACCACACACGGCGAGCCGACTGCTCGACGGTCGTTTTCGGACGGTAAGGCGTTGAGGCTTCTTGGATGTTTCTGGATCGTTACTTAGCCATAGGTGAGACGTAAAGATTTGGTCATGAACGCCCGGCGCAAGGCTCGTCGCGCCGTGCGATCGTCGTCTCGACCGCAGCGTCTCGCTACCTGAGGTTATCGGACCTCGTCATGATCGGAGGAAGTTCCGCTCGTGCCGATGGATGCGGCACTCGTTCGACAGGTTCTCGTCAAGTTGCTGTCTGATCTCCCTCGCGAACCGCGATGGCTGCGGCGCCGTCGCACGCTTCACGCTCGCCGATTCGAAAGGGCCCTCGTGAGCATATCTCCGCGTCTACATGCGCCAGCTCCGCTACAAAATCGAAAAAGAGCCCCCCAGTCGCCATACCTCGCGACCGTGTCCCGGGTCGGCTATCGACTCACGACGGAAGATTGCACGCGCGAAACGAACTCGGGGCTAGCAAAGACGCCCAACATGGCCTTTGATTGCCCTCGATGACTCAAGCGAGCGACGAACCGCTGTTGAACGCCGAGGCCGCGCCCGGCTCGATATTGATACCCGTCGACTCCTCTGCGGGTGCGTCGCGGGTCATTTCGGCGGGGGCGCGCATCGCACGGTTGAACCCCGTGGCGACCGTGCACGTCGCGCACGTCTTTCGAACGAGTCGGTTCGATCGGGCGCGCGCCGGAGCGCCGCTCCCACCGAGCGGCGACCTCATCGACGAAGCCAAAGAACAGCTCGAGGCGCATGTTCGCGCGGCGCGACGACAATGCCGAAATACCGTGACGAGTCATTTCGTCGTCGGCGACCCGACGTCCGAAGTGCTCCGTCTCGCAGGCGAGCTCAAGATCGAGCTGCTGGTCATCGGGACGCACGACTACGCGGGCTTCGAGCGGTTCCTGCTCGGCTCGATCGCCGAGACCCTCGTTCGAAAAGCTCACTGTTCGGTTTACGTCGTTCGTCCCACCGCGTACCGCGAGTGACGTCGCGCACCCCCCCGACGGAGCCCGAATCCGGGAGGCGCGTCAGCGGTCATTCCCGCGCGTCATGCGGTTTTCTTACGGCTCCGACACTCGCCGGAAACACGAGAGAAGCCCTAACGCGGCTATCGAGGAGCGCCCTTCAGCACCGTCATGCCGCAAACCGACCCTCTTCCAACGTGGACGATGCTGCCATTTCCTCTGCTGGTGCTCGGCATCGCCGTCCTGCCGATGGTGCTCCCGAAGTGGTGGGAACATCGGTGGTTCCAGTGCCTCGTCATCGCGCTCGTCTCGGTTCCCATCGTCGTGGTGCTCGTGACGACCGGGCGCACTCACGAGCTCGTTCACACGACGACCGATTACCTCGCGTTCATCGCGACCATCGGGGCGCTCTTCGTGGCGGCCGGCGGCGTCTACGCCATGGGAGATCTCGAAGCGACGCCCGCGACGAACGTCGCTTTCCTGATCGGCGGATCGCTCCTCGCGAGCGCCATCGGAACGACCGGAGCCAGCGTTCTCGTCATTCGTCCGTTGCTTCGCACGAACGCGCAGCGACAGCACACTGCGCATCTCGTTCCGTTCTTCATCCTGGCCGTCGCCAACGCGGGCGGCTTGTTGACGCCGCTCGGCGACCCGCCGCTGCTCATCGGATTCATCCAGGGCGTTCCGTTTTTCTGGACCTTCCGGCTCCTTCCCGTCTGGCTCCTCTACGTCGGAACCTTCGCGATCGGTCTCTACATCGCCGACAAGCGCGCTTACGCGCAGGAGACGGTCGCGGCGCTCACGCGCGATCGCAGCGAGGTGAAGCGCCTCCGCGTCCAGGGTTCACATAACCTGCTCTGGCTGCTCGCCATCATCGGCGCGGCATTTCTACCGGCGGGGATTCGCGAGGTGGCGATGATCGGCATCGCGCTCGCGTCGTACTTCGGCACGCGGCGTGAGGTGCACGAGCTGAACCAGTTCTCGCTCGCGCCGATCATCGAGGTTGCGCTGATCTTCTTCGGGCTCTTCGTCTGTCTCGTGCCGATCGAGAGTGGGCTGGCGGCAAACGCGGCGATTTTGCCGCTACACAGCGGGTGGCAGCTGTTCTGGGTCTCCGGCGCGCTGTCGTCGTTGCTCGACAATGCGCCGACCTACGCGGCGTTCACGTCGCTCGCGCGCGGGCTCTCGGTGGGGCACACCAACCTCGTCGCCGGCGTCCTTCCGATGAAGCTCGCGGCCGTCAGTATCGGCAGCGTCGTCATGGGCGCGACCACGTACATCGGCAACGGCCCGAACCTCATCATGAAGAGCATCGCGGAAAAGGCAGGCTACGTCCTGCCGAGCTTCGCGCGCTTCGCGTTCTTCGCGTTCTTCGTGATGCTCCCCGCCCACGTGATCATCACCGGCGTGCTCGCGTTCCTCGACCGCTGAACGGCCGAACGCGGAGCGACGGCGGTTATCGTGGGAGCACGATCTTCCCGTCCTTGATGCGGCGCCACACGGTAAGGAAGGCGATCATCGTGAGCCCGAGACCACACGCCGCGGCCAATCGTGGAAGCGGGGGCACACCGCGATGGGCCAAGATCAAGCTCGCCACGAGGGACGGCACGAGCACGACGTATTTGTCGAAAACACGCGGACGCGGATTCATGTCGGCCACGCTAGCGCGAAATTGTGACCTCCGGGAGTGGCTCCGAGCTCGGCTATAAAGGGTCTTTATTTCCGGAATGAGTCGTCGGTTCCGCCGCCTCCCGTGGATCGGAAAGTCACGGTGCGGCGACGGTTTCCATCATTGATTCCGCCCTTGGAACCGACGCGAGAGCTCGTCGCGGCGCGCCTCTGCGGGGCTCAAGCGGTCGGAACCAAAGAAAATGAAATGAAGACATAAGGAAATGATCAAGAAACGCCGGGCCGGATACACGGGGGCGGAGAAGGAGATCTCACATGATGGATCGGCCACGAACTGAACTGACCCGGCACGTCAGCGACCAGAAATCCCGCGCTGCGGACCTAATTCCGGCTTCGAAGATGACCTCGCTTAACGCACCACGGAAGGTAACTCGTTCAGATGACGCGTAAGAAATCGTGGCTGATCTCGGGCCTGCTCGCCCTCGCCGTGACCCTGCCGAGCTTCGTCGCTCAGGCGGATCCCGCCCCCGCCGACTCGGCGGCGGCACCCGCCCCAGCCGCAGCACCCGCTGCGGCAGCGGCACCCGCCGCTGCGGCAGCAGCGCCGGCAGCTGCCACTGCTGCGC
>DATBBD010000038.1:0-4790 GCA_036271175.1 Polyangiaceae bacterium
GGACTTGATGGACGCGAACACGCCGCTTTCGCCGCCGATTGCCCCTCCGCCCGTGCCGTCGGATTCACTCGTGGGAACCACGGCGTGGATCACCGGCGGCGCGGGCGTCGACGATTCGCGTCCGGAGCACTTCGCGCTCGAGCTCGTCGGCGAAGCCGAGCTCCGCGTCACGCGCTGGACGTTCGGTGCGTCGGGGTTCTGGGTGAACCCCGAGAACGTGAATGGTCCGCCGGGTGGCAAGATTGCCGTATCGCTCGCGGGCGGCGGCCTCCGCGGGTGCTACGCGCCGCTCAAGCGACGTCACAACGGCGAGTTCAGCCTATGTGCCCTGACGACCCTCGGGTCGTTGCACGGCGCTGCGTCGTCGTATCCCTTCAACCGCTCCGAGTACCGTCCGTGGTTTTCGGTCGGCGTCGGCGCCGATCTCCGCGGCGATTTCACGCCCAAGTTCGGCTGGGACATTTTTCTGACGGGCGAGACGCCGCTCACCAAAGACGACTTCACCGTGAGCGTCCGCGGAACTCCGGAAGTCGTGTTTCGGACCAGCACGATCGCATCGTCCTTGACGCTTCGGTTGACCGTGCGGCTTTGAGCGCTTCACTACTTACGAATCACGAGAAACTCCCCGCTCGTGCTCTCGCAGACGATCCGCGTGCACGTTCACCAGATCGCTTCGCGTGACGATGCCGATGGCGACGCACGGATTTTTCCGTGAAACGACGGGCAATCGGCCGATGCCCTCGCGCGCCATGCGATCGGCGGCATCGCGGAGAGTAGAGTCATCGGCGACCACGATGGGGGGGCGTCGCAAGAGATCGCGGACGCGGCCCGCCGCGACGGAATCGTCGAGCAGCTCTCGTCGCGTGATCACTCCGACGAGCTCGCCCGAAGCGTCGATGACGGGGAACCCTTGATGACGAGCGCTGGCGGCGTCGGAGGCGAGCCAGGTTCGGACCGCCCGCACGTCGTCGTCCGCGTTCACCGTGACGAGGGCTCGGACGCCGCGTTCGCGCACCAGAATACTGTCGAGAAAATCCGCGCCGTATTCACCGATCACCCGAACGCCGCGGCGCGCGATCTTCTCGGTCATGATCGTGTTTTGCATCAGGAGATGAGACACCAGGAAGGCCGCGGTGCAGCCGCCGAGTAGCGGAAGCACCCCGAAGGGCGCGTGGGTGGCCTCGAACGCGAACACCACGGACGCGAGCAGGGCCCGCGATGCTCCCGCGAAGAGAGCGGCCATGCCGACGAGCGCGGCGATCCGGACGTCGACGCCGAGTGCCGGGTCACAGGCGTTGGCCAGCGTTCCGAGTACCGCGCCGAGCCCGCCGCCGACCGTGAAGAGCGGCGCGAGCGTGCCGCCCGAAGTTCCGCTCCCGAGCGCGATGACCCAGGACACGAACTTCAGCGCGCAGAGCACGACGACGGCCTCGATCGCCAGGGAGCCCGACACGATCTGCTCGATGTTGTCGTAGCCGACGCCGAGCGTGTGAGGCGCGAAGTACCCAATGAGCCCGACGGGGAGCCCGCCGAGCGCGGGCCACCACATCCAGTGGATCGGCAAGCGCTCGAATCGATCCTCCACGGCGTACACTGCTCGAGTCACGCCGACCGACACCACGCCGACCAAAGCGCCGATGAAGATATAGGCAAGGAGGGCGGCGCCGTGCGGCGCAGACAAGTCGGGCATCGGGAACACCGGCGCTCCGCCGACGAGTGCGAGTCGCACGCCGGCCGCGATCGTCGACGCGAGCGCGACGGGGATGAGCGACCGCGGGTGATACTCGAACAACAACAATTCGACGGCGAGCAGGACCGCCGAGAGCGGGCTGCCGAACGTCGCCGCCATTCCTGCCGCGGCCCCCGCGGCGAGCAGCGTCTTGCGTTCGAGCGCGGTCGTCGCGAGCACCTGACCGAGCAGAGAACCGAGGGCGCCACCGGTCGCGATGATCGGACCCTCCGCGCCGAACGGGCCGCCGGTGCCGATCGAGACCGCCGCGGAGAGCGGCTTCAAGAAAGTGAGGCGCGCCGGGATGCGGCTTTGATTCGTGAGCACTTGCTCCATGGCCTCGGGGATGCCGTGACCGCGGATCGCCGGGGAGCCGAACCGCGCCATCACGCCGACGACGATTCCGCCCGCGGCGGGCAAGAGGACGACCCACCACCCCAGGTGATTGCCCGCGGGTGAGGTGAACGCCGTGGAGACGCGACCGTAGAAGCACAGGTTCGTGACCAGCCCGATGAGCCGCGTCAGCGCCTGCGCGACGAAACCGGCGGCGACGGCGACGAGCACTGCGAGCGAGGCGACCACCACCACGCGCCGATTGAGCGTCGCTGCGGGCGGCGACATGTGCGCCCCGGCGAGGGCGGGACCGAGCGACGGTGCGAGCGGCACTCGCCGGCTCGAATCCGGAATACGAGGACTCATGGATTTCGCTTCTTCGGTACGAGGGTCGGCTCTTGGCGTGGATGGGGCGCCCCCCGGAGTTCTTCTTCGAAGAACATGACGGGGGCTTCGTCGCCGACGCGCATGGCCTCTGCGAGCCGCCGAAGCGCGACGGCAAGTCCACGGCGCTCGGCGGGGCCCAGCGCGTCGACGCCCGCGATCAGCTGATCTTGCGCGGCGAGGGGCGAGCGCGCGAGGAGCCTCCGTCCGCGGACGGTGAGCGAGAGTTCGATACGGCGCCCGTCGTGGGGCGACACCGACCGCGTGACGAGGCCGCGGTCGACCAATCGTTTCGCGACCACAGAAACGGTGCTCTGGTGCGTGTGTGTCCGCTCCGCCAGCTCGTTCAACGAGAGCCGAGGCGTTTCGAGGAGGGCTTTCAGTACGAATAGCTGCGCGCCGGTGACGCCCAGGTGTCGCTCCGCGTCGCGCGACGCCTCGCGAAGCACCTGAACGATCCGGCGAAGGTCGTCGAGAATGGCGGTGACCTCCGGCGGGTTCGAACCGAGCAGGGCGACGGTCTTTCGTATGGGCACCCATGCAATTTACATTTATATGGGGACCCATGCAACCGTCGAAGACGGTCGTCGAGCAGCTCGTCGAGCGTCCCTTCAGCAATCACCTCGGGCTGCGTCCGAGGTCCACTTCGCGAACTTCGTGACAATCTCGTTGCGATTGAAGCCTTTGACGCGACGTTCGCGATGCGCAAAGGTCCCCGGCTACGAAATGCGGACGCGATCCGCGTGAACGGGAGCACGAACGAGATGCGACGAGTCGGAATTTTGGTGGCGATGGGTCTGGCAGCTTCCGTCGCGGCGTGCAGTAGCGACTCGAACCCGACGTCGAACGGCGACGGGGGTTCGAGTGGCGGCGCAGCGACGGGCGGTAGCAGCGCGAGCTCGGGCGGCGCGACGGCGACCGGCGGCGGGACGAGCACCGGCGGCGGGACGAGCACCGGCGGCGTGCCGGGAAGCGGTGGAACCGCGAGCGGCGGTGCGAGCGCCAGTGGCGGAACCGCGAGCGGCGGTGCGAGTGCCAGTGGCGGAACCGCGAGCGGTTCGGGTGGCGCATCGACCAGCGGCGGCGCAAGCGGCACCGGCGGCCAAGGGCCAACCGAAGGCGGCGCAGGCGCGCCCGCGAGCGACGCGGGGCCGACCGGCGACGGCGGACTGCACATCAAACACGTGTTCGTGATCGCGATGGAAAATCACGACCAATCGCAGATCATCGGCGACACCGCCGACGCGCCGTACATCAATAATACGCTGCTCAAAGCGTACGCGAGCACCTCGAACTTCAACGACGTGCTGGACCTCGCCGTGCCGAGCGAGCCCCACTACGTGCTGATGGAGGCAGGCACCAACGTATTCAGCGACGTGACGTTCGGCGGGGACGGGAACCCGACCGCGGCGAACAGCACGGCGAACACCGATCACCTCGTCACTCAGATGGAAAACGGGGCGCCCCCGGTGAGCTGGATGTCGTACCAAGAGGGACTCGACGCGACCACGGGGAGCTGCCCGATCAACGCCGACGGGTTCTTCGCGCCGAAACACGACCCGTTCATCTTCTTCCAGGACGTCGCGGGCTCACCGCCGTCGGCCACGAACGCCTATTGCATCTCGCATCACGAGGCGATGACCGCGCTCGCCGATGACGTGAAGAACGACACCGTCGCGAGCTACGATTTTCTCACGCCGAATCTCTGTAACGACATGCACGGCGCGGCGGGTTGCCCGAACTCGAACACCATCCGCTCCGGTGACGACTGGCTCAGCACGAATCTTCCCCCGCTCATCGACTACGTGAACGGCCACGAGGGCGTCATCTTCGTCGTGTGGGACGAAGGCTCGGCGACCTTGAACATCCCGTTTTTGGCGATCGGGCCCGGCGTGAGGAAAAACTACGTCGGCTCCATTTCGTACACGCACCGCTCGCTGGTCAAATCGGTCGAACGGATCTTCGGGCTCCCGTATCTCGCGACGGTCGCCGCGGATCACGACTTCGCCGATCTGTTCGAGGACGGCCGCTTCCCCTGAGGGGCGCGCCGTTGGTCGCGGGGCTCGCGTGTCTCGGCCTGTCCGAGGCCTGCGATGGTTCGCCCTCGTCTCGGAGACCGGTTCCGCCCGCGTCGCTCGTCGACACTGGCGGGACCGGCGCGTTCGCGATTGTCTCCGTCGGCGGCACCGAAAAACTCTATTTACCGGAATACCAGGCGAACGCCGCGGGCCACTCGGTCATCGCCGTCGTCGACGCGAGCGCCGCGGGCGACGGCGTGCACGGCGCGCCGGCGCTCATCACCGATATCGATCTCGGCCCGAGTGGCGGCGCGCTCGAGTACGCG
>DATBBD010000039.1:0-6803 GCA_036271175.1 Polyangiaceae bacterium
GCCGCGACCAGGGCGTTGCCGAGCACGTGAATATCCGTGCCCGATAAGATCTGAATCGCGTCGTTGTGCGTCGGTCCGCCGCCCTGATTTGGATCGGAGTCGAACGACGTCATGTCGTGGATGTAGCTGCACTCGACGGTGCTGTTCGAACCGAGCTTCATTCCGTCGACGCCGCCGTGAATGTTGGCGCGACGCACGGTGAAATTCTGGCCGCCCGCGCCGTCGAGGAACGCGGATGGATGCGCGAGCGCGACCTCGGTGTCCTCGATGAGGATGTCCGTCCCCGAATCGACGCGGATGCCGTCTCCGTTTTGCGTCGCGACGCCGCCGCGCACCATCGTGCGCTTCACGGTAACGTGGCTCGCCTGGATCACGAGAAACCCGTGAATGTCCTCGGCGTCGATCGTCGTTCCGTCGGCGGTGACGGTGACGTCTTGGTTCACGACGGTGAGCGACGTGCCCGCGGGAACACCGGTATTCGTCGCGTCAGGCCGCGCGCCCGAGCAGCCGTCCCCAGTGCCGCTATCGGCGTTCGCGGCGCCTCCGGTGTTCGCGCCGCCGCCGTTCGACGCGCCGCCGCTACTCGACGTCGTTGCACCGCCGTTCGACGCACCGCCCGTGCTCGACACGCCGCCGCTCGACGCACCGCCGTTCGACGCGCCGCCCGTGCTCGACACGCCACCGTTCGACGTCGCGCCGCCGTTCGACGTTGCGCCGCTTCCGCCATTCTCCGCCGCGGAACCGCCGGTGCCCGTCCCGCTCGACCCTCCGGTGCCCGCGCCGCCGTTCTGACTCTGACCACCGTCATGGCCGGATCCTGAATTGCCGCCGCTCGAGCACGCCGAGACCGCGACTGCGCCGAGTAGCGCCGCGCCGACGGCGTAGGCCGCCGGTGAACGCAGAATGACGACACGCGACGAAAAACGCCGCGCCGCACCGTCGGATCGATCTTGCCCCATGGCCCCAACGTTACCGCGCTGGGTTCACCACGGCACAACGAACAACCAGGGCGCCGATGTGGGTTTCAGCCACGCCCAAATCTTGGCCAACCACGCCGCCGATCCCGGCCGCGGGCTTCGTTTGGCCTGCGCTTCCGGTGCTCTGTCGGGGCAAAAAACCAGCGGAAGGGGTGCCCTGCTCGACGCGGACGGGGTTACCCCGACGTCAAACCGAGGGCCTTGTCGATCGCTCCGTCGCGGAGGCGAGCGGTGAACCACGACGGGTAGTAGTCGGCGTGCGGGCTCACTTCGTCGAGCGTGTGCAGTTCCGCCTCGGAGAGCCACACCGCAGTCGCGCCCAGGTTGTCGTCGAGCTGCGACGGCTTGGTCACACCGAGGATTACCGTGCTCACGGCGGGTTTCGCGAGGAGCCACGCGATCGCAACTTGCGCGACGGTGGCTTCGTGCGCGCCAGCTACTTGCTGCATCGAATCGACGAGCCGAAAGCCGTGCTCCTTGTCGAACGGAAGAAAGTCGAACCCCGACAAGCGATTGTCCTCTGCTTTCAGGTTTTCGCGCGTGTATTTGCCGGACAGGAAGCCACCGGCAAGTGGACCCCAGATCATCGTCCCCACGCCGGCATCGGCCGCGAAGGGCAACACCTCATGCTCGATGTCGCGACCGACGAGCGAATAGTACATTTGCGCTCCGACGAATTGCGCCCACCCGTGCTCGCGTTGCAACCCGACGGCCTTGGCCGCCTGCCACGCGGGCCAGTTCGAGAACCCGACGTAGCGCACCAAGCCGCGGCGCACGAGGTCGTCGAGAGCTCGCAAAGTTTCTTCGAGAGGCGTCATCGGATCGATCCGATGCACGATGTAGAGATCGACGTAGTCGGTCCCGAGCCGGCGGAGGCTCGCCTCGCACGACGTAGTGACGTGACGGCTCGACAGCCCGGTATCGCCGAGTGCGTCGCCGGTGCGCATGCCGACCTTCGTCGACAGCACGACGTCCTTTCGCCGCGCGCCGAGGAGCTTGCCGAGCATCGTCTCGGATTGACCATTCGCGTAACCGTCGGCGGTGTCGAAAAAATTGATGCCGGCGTCGAGCGCGCGCCCGACGAGAGAATCGGCGCCCTTGTCGTCGACCTTGTAGACCGTCGGCAAGTTGCCGCTTCCGAACGTCATCGCGCCGAACGCGAGCCGAGAAACCACGAGGCCGGTGTTGCCGAAGCGAGTGTAGAGCATGGTCGTTCTCCAAGTGCGTGAGCCGCCGTGCTCACATCGTGGAATATGGGGAAGCGACCCGACGCCCGCAATCGATCACCCGATCGCGGCGATGATCGCTTCCGAACTGGTCACGGTGGCTTGTCGCGCAAACACTTTGTCCATCAGCACGCGGTGAACCTCGTCGTCGCGATCGGCGCAGCAATCGCGGGCCACCACGACGCGATAGTCGTGATCGGCGGCATGCCGGAGAGTCGACAGAACGATGCCGCTCGTCGCGATCCCGGTGAGCACCAGGGTGTCGATCTGGTTGGCGCGCAAGATGAGCTCGAGGTCCGTCCCGGAGAAGGCGCCGACGCGGTGCTTGGTGACGACGAGGTCGCTCGCCTTCGGCGCCACCGCCGAATGGATCTGCGCCTCGTTCGACCCCTCGACGAACAGGCCACCGGTCTTGACCTGGCCGAACATCGTGTTCGTGGCTCCGATCTCCGGATGGCCGGCGCGAAAGCCGAGCACGACGTAAATCACGCGGAGCGATTTCGAGCGCGCCGCGTCGATGAGCTTCGCGTTCGCAGCGAGCAGCGGATTCGCATCGGCGAGCATGCCGACCATCATGTTCTGGAGATCCATGACGAGCAGCGCGGACGACTTCGGATCTATCGAAAGGGCATCACTCATGACGTTTCTCTCCGGCTTGGGGTGAGCGGACCCGCGAAGGCTACCTCGCCGCGCGCCGCCGGACCACGAGGCCGCGTCGCCGATGGCGTGTGCTACAGAAAAATTACCGTGCCGACCCCGCCAAGCTCGACGGAAACGACGATCTCCGACTTTACCCAGACCGAGGCCGACTCGTTCATAGCGACGGAGTGGCCGCCCCACGACGCGGCGCTCGGCATTCGATGGACGAGCAACGACGTCGTCTTGAAGTGCCAGATCGACGAGCGCGTCGTCGGAGCCGCCCGCGGCGTCGTGGCCGGCGGAGTCGGCGAGTTGAAACAGCTCCTCGTCACGAAGGACCGCGTGCACGCGGGCATCGGGTCGAAGCTCCTCGCCGAGTTCGAAGCGCGATGCCGCTCTCTCGGTTGCCACAAGGTGCGGCTCGAGACCGCGGACTACCAGGCCCGTCCGTTCTACGAGCGCCACGGCTTCGTCGTCGCCGCGACGCTCACGAACGATCGCTTCGGACGAACCTGGTTCGTGATGGAAAAGCGTCTACTTCCGTAGCGCTTCGAGGATCTCGACCGTCGCGTGGGAGCGATTGAGCGTGTAGAAATGGATGCCCGGGGCGCCGTTGGCGATGAGCTCGCGGCATTGTGCGGTCGCGTGCGCGACGCCGATCGCGCGAACCCGTTCGGGGTCTCCCTTGGCCGCCTCGAGCCGATCCACCAGGTCCTTCGGGATTCGCGAGCCGCACATCTCGGTGATGCGCTTGATCTGCGCGGCGTTGGTGATCGGCCAGATGCCGGCGACGATCTTCGACACGATACCGGCCTTCCGCGCGCGCTCGACGAACGCGAAATAGTCCGCGTTGTCGAAGAACAGCTGAGTGACCAGGAAATCGACGCCGGCGTCGACCTTTTGCTTCAGGTTCAGGAGATCGGCGCTGGAGTTCGCGGATTCCGGATGCTTTTCCGGGTAGCACGCGCCCGCGAGGCAAAAGTCGTGGCGCGAGCGGATGAATTGGACGAGCTCGGAGGCGTAACCGAAGCCGCCTTCCGTCTTCGTGAACGACGTTTCACCGCGCGGCGGATCGCCGCGGAGCGGGAGCACGTTCTCGATGCCGAGGTCGCGGAACCGATCGAGCGTGTCGACGATGTCCGCCTCGGTGACACCGACGCACGTCAGGTGCGCCATCGCCTCGATGCCCGAATCGCGCTTGATGCGATGGACCAAATCCATCGTCAATCGTCGCGTGCTGCCGCCCGCGCCCCAGGTGACCGAGACGTAGGTCGGCGAATAGGGCGCGAGCTCTTTCACGGTGCGAAAGAGCTGCTCGACGCCCGCTTCGTCCTTCGGAGGGAAGAACTCGAACGAGTAAGCGGGGGTTTCGCGAGCGAGCTTGTCGATGATCTTCATCGGAGTCGGATGGGAGGGTAGTAGCGGGCGGCGCCGGTGTCAGGGGGCGTCCAAGCGAGAAAGCTCCCGCGGTCGGTGGTAAAGGAGGCGGGCTGATGCGGATCCACATCGTAGCGGTTTCCGGCACGGGAATGGGCTCGCTCGCCGGGCTTCTCCTCGAACTCGGGCACCACGTCACGGGCAGTGACGTCGCGTTCGACCCGCCGATGGGCCCCTTGCTCGAGAGCTGGGGCGTAACGTGCCTCCGGGGTTTCGACCCGGCGCACCTCGAGCCGCGACCGGATCTCGTCGTCATCGGCAACGTGTGCCGCAAGGACAACCCGGAAGCGCGCGCCGCGATCGACGGAGGGCTTCCTTACACGCACATCGCCGGCGCGTTGCAGCGATTCGCCCTCGAAGGGACGCGTCCGCTCGTCGTCGCCGGGACCCACGGCAAGACCACGACCACCTCGCTTGCCGCATGGCTCCTCGACGGGGCGGGGCGCGAGCCGGGCTTCTTGGTCGGCGGAGTGCCGTCGAATTTCGAACGGAGTTTTCGCGCCGCGCGCCGACGCAAATTGCCGCTCGCAGGCGACGCGCCGACCGCCGTGACTCCGCCGTTCGTCCTCGAAGGCGACGAATACGACACGGCGTTCTTCGAAAAATCGGCGAAGTTTCTGCACTACCGCGCGGAGGTCGCGATCGTGACGTCGATCGAGCACGACCACGTCGACATCTATCCGTCGTGGGACAGCTACGCCGACGCGTTCCGGAAATTCGTCGCGACGGTTCCCGAAAGCGGCCTGGTCGTCGCGAACGCCGCGGACCCGGCGGTCGTCGAGGTCGTCCAGGCGTCGGCGCGCGCCGACGTGGCCTGGTACGCGCTCGAAGGCGAAGCGACGCACGGGATCGCGCCGCGGTGGCTCGGTGCTCCGGCGCTCACCGACCGGCGCGGAACGGCATTCGATCTTTATCTCGGCGGCGTCGCGGCGGGGCGTCTCTTGGTTCCACTCGGCGGGCGACACAACGTCGCGAACGCGCTCGCCGCGCTCGCCGCGACCGTCGAGGGCTACGGTCTGAAGCTGCGCGACGTGATGCGACCGCTCGCCGACTTCCGCGGGGTCCGGCGGCGGCAAGAGGTGGTCGGGGAGCCGGGCGGCATCGTCGTCATCGACGACTTTGCCCATCACCCGACCGCCGTTCGAGAAACCTTGGCGGCGCTCCGTGCCCGCTTCGCGGAGGGTCGCCTGTTCGCGGTGTTCGAACCCCGGAGCGCCACGGCGTGTCGCGCCATGCACCAGACCGAATACGCGCGGAGCTTCGGCGACGCGGACGTGATCCTGCTCGCGCCGCTCGGCCGCGCGGGGCTCTCCGAGAGCGAACGCCTCGACACGGCGCGTCTTTCAGAAGACCTGACCCGGCTCGGAAAGAAGGCGCGGGCGTTCGACGCGATCGACCCCATCGTGAGCGAGCTCTCGGCCGAGGCTCGTCCCGGCGACGTGATCGCCCTTTTGTCGAACGGCGCCTTCGGCGGCATCCGGGAAAAGCTGCTCCGGGCGCTCGGCACCGCGCGGTCGTGATAGAAGGTGCGCCTTCGACCGGGAGAAATAAGAAGTGACGTGTGTCTGTGGTCTAGGCGAATCGACTGAAACCTGTTGCGGGCCGATCATCGACGGGGCTCCGGCGCCGACCCCCGAGGCGCTCATGCGCTCGCGGTACGCCGCGTACGTCCTCGGCAAGGTCGATCACATCCTCGAGTCGCTCCACCCGAACCACCGACAAGACGTGGATCGGAGAGCCACCGAAGCCTGGTCGACCAGCGCCAAGTGGGAAGGCCTCGACGTCGTGTCGACCGAGGGCGGCGGTGCAGGCGAAGACAAGGGGAAGGTCGAGTTCGTCGCGCGCTTCCGGTTGAACAACGTCCCGCAGACGCATCATGAACGCGCGTCGTTCGAACGCTTCGACGACCGCTGGTACTACGTCGACGGCCAGATGGTGCCGAACAAGCCCGTGGTCCACGACGGACCGCGCGCCGGACGGAACGACCCGTGCCCCTGCGGCAGCGGCAAAAAATACAAGAAGTGCCACGGCGCGGCGAACTGACGCGGGCAAGAAAAATAGGGGTACCCTTCAGCGCGTGTGGCGGCGCGGAGTCGGCGGAGCGGGCGCCGCCCCAGGCGAACTCACCTGGTCATTGCTGATGACCGACGGCGGCGCACACCGCGGGCTGTCGAGCACGACGGTGACGCCCTTGTTGCTCGGCACGAGCTGGTTCCAGAGTGCGGTGATCGCGGATTGTCCCGTGAACAGGTCGATGTGCTGACCCTTCACGCGAAGCCCGCGATCTTGCGCAATGAAGCACCCGTCGTGGGTCGTCGTGCGCGACGCGTCGGTCGGAAGGCCGTCGAATTCGGGGATGTACACCGGCGTTCCCATCGGGACGAGCGTGTCGTCGACGGCGACGGTGACCAGGGGCGTGATCGCCGTACCGAGCGCCCCCCTTCCCCATGGAAACCGGTCGCGATCGAGCGCTTCGAAGCAAATTTTCTGGCCGGTGCGCGGGCACACTTCGGCGCAATTGCAG
>DATBBD010000040.1:0-1899 GCA_036271175.1 Polyangiaceae bacterium
GTCGAGCTGATGTCGAGCACGCGCGAAGCCATGGGCCGCATATCGCTCGAGTTTGGGGCTATTTCCGGCCCCAATCGTGTCTTTCCCAGTATCGGTACGGACCTTCTGCTACCATTACAGCGCGCTCGGCGTGCAGTCGCCATCCACATCGAATCGACCGGCGAGCTGATCGTCATGTGCTCGCAAGTCTGATTTCTCGGCCCCATGCAGCGAAACGCTCCCCCCATCCCTCCCGCGGCACCGCCCGATCGTGATTCGGACCACGAGCTGGCGACGGCGATCACGTCGCAAGAGGAGCTCATCGCGCAGGCGACTGCAAACAACCAGCCGATCCCGCCGCGCTTCCAGCGCCCAACACCGAGTCACACTCCCCCACCCAGCGCGTACGGCCCGCCGCCCGTTCCGAGCCGAACGCCCCCGCCCGTCTCGAGCGGTATCGCCGTCGCCGGTCCGAGCAGCGGTTCGTCTTCCGTTCCTCCGCAGCAGTCGTGGGGGCCGTCGCCGCAAGCGACGCCCGCTCCGGCGGGCTCGACGACGTCGATGCGCTCGGACTTCGGCGCCTCACGTTCACAGCGGTCCAACGGCGTCATGCGCTCGCGCAGCTACAGCTTCGTCCTCGACGCGCTCGGTCAGCCCGTCGAGCTCGGCTCCGGCCGCTTCGCGAAGGCGTACCTCGGCGAAGAGCGCTGGCTCGAATCGAAGACGGACTTTCGCCGCCACATCGTCATCAAGATCCTTCAAAAGGGCGTGAGCGACGAGGACGCGATGCGCTTCCAGATGGAGAAGGAGCTCCTCGAGCGCGTCCAAGGTCACCCGAACATCATTCGTCTCTTCGCCTCGGGCGAGGGCGACGAGACCGAGTTCATCCCGGCGGGCATCCGCGAGCACGTCGAGTCCGAGTACATGATCCTCGAGAAGCTCGACATGTCGCTCGAGGAGCGCCTGAAGGGCTCGCGCGTCGCCGGACAAAAAGAGGACCTCCTCGCGCTGCCGATGCACGAGCGCATGTTCCGCGTGCTCGACTACATGATCCCGATCGCGTCGGCGATCGAGTACGCGCACCTCATTCGCAACATCTGCCACCGCGACATCAAGCCCGCGAACGTCCTCGTCGGCATCCCCGACCCGAACCTGCGCGGCTCGACGCTCGAAGTCCGCCTCGCCGACTTCAACGTCGCGAAGCTCCACGACGACGACGTCAGCATCCAGATGACGCAGATGAAGATGGTGCCCGGAACCCTCTTCTTCCAGAGCCCCGAGCAAGAGACGAACGTCATCGAGCTGCTCGTGAACGTCCAGTCGGGCTCGCCCGAGGTGGAGTTCTTCGAGGACTTCTACATTCAGATCTCGAAGAACGACACGTTCTCGCTCTTCAACCGCGGCGAGCAATATCCGGTCTTGTACGCGGACCGCGCGCGCAAGCGCATCATGCTCGGCCGGTCGTATCGCTCGCCCAGCGAGACGAACGTTCGCGCGCGTATTCAGAAGAGCGTTTCGCGCCCGGCCGACATCTACTCGCTCGGCGCGATGTTCTACTATTTGATCAGCGGCGCGTACGCGAACCCGAAGACGCTCTACGACACGTTCCACAAGTTCATCGAGTACGAGCGCAACGAAGAGACGAACACGATCGAGGGGTATCTCGCGCACGAGTACTCGGTCATCAACTCGCTCCGCGCCCCGAAGGCCGAAGGCGGCGCCGACGTCGCGCCCGCGGATCGCTTCTTCACGTTCAAGCACTACTTGGACGGCAACGGCGAGCTCATCGATCCGCACGTGATGAAGATCATCGCGAAATGCATGATCCGCTCGAAGCCGGACAGCTACTGCCAAGCGCACGACGTGGAGACGCGCGGCATCAGCGATCTCGTGAACGACCTCATCGAGCTCTACACGCTC
>DATBBD010000041.1:0-4676 GCA_036271175.1 Polyangiaceae bacterium
GTTCGAACCCGGCACGAGGCATCCGGTGCTGGTCACCGATCCGCTCGACGCCCCGCGCGTGCTCCTCACGGGTGACGCCGTGCTCTATGGCACACCGAAGGCTCCGTGCGTCGCGTCGTACGAGGCGTTCAGCGCGGCCTGGGAAGCCTCGGCAACGACGCCGCGCGAGCAAGCCGTGCTCCCGATGGACGACCTCGAGCACGCGTTCCTCTTCCGGACCAGCGAGCCGCGACAAGAGCAGCCCGCGGCGCTCGAGTACCGAACCATGAGCTGCCACTTCGACCCGACCGCCGAAGCGCCGCCGGAAGTGTTTCGGGAAAGTGGGACTTTGGTGGAAGAGCGGTGACGATTCTTTGCCAATTCAGCCGGTGACACGGCAAAGATGACGACGGTTTTCCATGTCGAACTCGAGCCGCAACTCGTCTCTTCCCGCCCCGCCCGGTTCTCGGACCGGAATCGTCCTTTCGGGCGGCGGCGCGCGTGGGGCGTATCAGGTCGGCGTCGTCGCCGGCATTCTCGACGTCTTGCACGACACCGGCATGGTGCACGCGCCCTTCAACGTGCTCTGTGGCACTTCGGTCGGGGCGATCAACGCCGCGTACTTGGCGTCTCACGCCGACCAGCCGAACGTCGCGATCGAAGGCCTCGTTGATGCGTGGCGTTCGCTGAAGCTCGTCGAGCATCTCCGGATCAATCTTCGCGGCCTGCTCGGGATCTGGAAATCCGCGGACCCTCGCGACACCTCGCCGCTGTCGTCGCGCGCTCTTCAAGCGCGGGCCCTCCTCGACACGGTGCCGCTGACGGATCTGGTGAAAAACCAGGTGCCGTTTCCGCGGATGTACCGGAACATCGACACCGGCGTCGTGCGCGCGCTGGTGATCACCGCCCTCGAAATCAGCACCGGACGCACGACGATGTTCATCGATGCGTTGAAGAGCGTTTCGTTCCCGGAGACGAACGACGCGCGACGCAACGTGCGGCGCGAGCGCATCGGTCTCCAGCACGTGCTCGCGTCGTCGGCGCTGCCGCTCTTGTTTCCCCCGCGGCGCATCGACGGCGAGGCGTACTGCGACGGCGGCGTCCGGTTCAACACGCCCATCGCGCCGGCGATTCGAGCAGGCGCGGACCGCCTCGTCGTGGTCTCGCTCCTGTCCGAAAGTCCCGTCGGCGACGAAGAGGTCCCCATCGAGGTGCGCGAGGCCTCGTACAAGAACCCGCTCTTTTTGCTCGGTAAAGTCCTGAACGCGATCCTCCTCGATCCGACCCACTACGATCTTCAGGTTCTCGAGCGGTTCAATCAGATGATCGACACGCTGGAGAGTGTCCTCACCCCGGAGCAGCTCGCGGCGTTCCACCGCACGGTTCTGAAGGATCGGAACATGGTGTATCGAAAGCTCCGGACGCTCGTGTTTCGGCCTTCCGAGGACATCGGCGAGATCGCCCTCAAATACGCGCGCCAACTCCGCCCCGAGGGCATCGGCGGCCGGCTCTTGCATCGGCTCGCGAACCAGAGCACGGCGTGGCAGTCGGACCTCGTCTCGTTTCTCTGTTTCGACGGCCCGTTCGCCGAACAGCTCGTCGCGCTCGGGCGCCGGGACGCGGTCTCGCGCGCCGACGAAGTGCTCGCGTTCTTCATGGATTGAGACCCCGGATCCGAGCCGTTTTTCGCCGGCGCAGGCGACAGTGGAGGCGAGAGGCAAAAGGCGGTAGGAGGCGCGCATGATTCCTCGCTACACGCCCAAGGACTTCGACGAGCTGTGGTCCGATCGCGCGCGCTTCGACATCTGGCTCGAAGTGGAGCTCGCCGCCTGTGAAGCGATGGAGGAGGCAGGGCTCGTCCCCGCCGGCACCGCGAAGTCGATTCGCGACCAGCATCTCGTGCTCGACCCCGAGGCGATTCTCGAAATCGAAAAGACGACGCGGCACGACGTGATCGCTTTTCTCACGCACGTCGAAGGGCTCGCCGGAGAGCCGGCGCGCTGGCTCCATCGTGGCATGACGTCGAGCGACGTCCTCGACACGAGCTTCGCCATCCAGCTCGTGCGCGCGACGGATCTCTTGAGCGCGAAGCTCGACCGGCTCACGGATGCGCTCGCTCGCCGCGCGAAGGAGCACGCGCGGACGCCGATGATGGGGCGTTCGCACGGAATCCATGCCGAACCGGTGACGTTCGGGGTCGTGCTCGCCGGGCACCTCGCCGAGCTCAAGCGCGGGAAGGTGCGGCTCGCCGCTGCGCGTCGCGAAATCGCGGTCGGCAAGATCGCCGGCGCCGTCGGCACGTACGCTCACCTCTCGCCGGCGATCGAAAAGAAGGCGCTCGGCGTGCTCGGGCTCGAGGCGGAGACCGTGGCGACGCAGATCGTCTCGCGCGACCGGCACGCGGCGTTTTTCTCGGCGCTCGCCGTCATCGCGGCGAGCATCGAACGGCTTGCGACCAACATCCGGCACCTGCAGCGGTCGGAAGTGGGTGAGGCAGAGGAGAAATTTTCGACCGGCCAAAAAGGGTCGAGCGCGATGCCGCACAAGAGAAACCCGGTGCTCAGCGAGAACCTCTGTGGGCTCGCGCGGGTCGTGCGAAGCACCGTGGTCCCGGCGCTCGAAAACGTCGCGCTGTGGCACGAACGCGACATTTCGCACTCGTCCGTCGAGCGGATGATCGCGCCCGACGCAACGGCGACGCTCGCGTTCATGCTCGACCGCGCCGCGACGCTCATCGACGGTCTGGTCGTCTACGCCGATCGCATGAAGAAGAATCTCGACCAGGCCGGTGGTCTGTACTTCTCGGAGGCCGTGCTCCTGGCGTTGGTCGGCACCGGGTTGCCGCGACAGCGTGCGTACGAAATGGTGCAGCGCAACGCGATGCGTGCATTCCGCGGCGAAGGCGACTTTCGCACCTTGCTCGGCGAGGATGCCGACGTGAGCGCGCGCCTCGACTCGGGCGCGCTCGATCGGTGTTTCGATCTCGAACACGCCCTCCGTTGGTCCGAAGAGCTCGTCGCGCGCGCCGTCGACTCTTGAGTCGACATGGCGTGAATGCTCCTCCGACTGTGTAACACTGCCGATCACCGGTCGATCGGCCGGCAGTGCGCAGTGGACGAACACGTGGGATCTCTGCGCAATCGCGCGTCGAGCACTCAAGAGACCGAAAACGCACGACCGCCTTCCGCGATCCTCTTTTTGGCCGTGGTCGTCTCAGCTTTTGTGAGGGCTCGTGCGACACACTGAGAGATGCGATTCGTAATCCCAGGGCGTCGAGCGATTCGAGCATCGCTCTCTTGCCTGACAGGTCTTCTTGCCGCGTTCGCGGTGTATTCGTGCGGGTCGTCAGCTTCGTCGGGCCCCGGTCCGGGAGCTGGCGGCACGTTCAGTTACGGCGGACAATCGAGTCTTCCGAGTGGCAGCGGCGGATTTTCCGGCGGAGCCGGATTCACGGGCTCGGGGAACACGGGCAATCCCGGCGCGGGCAATACCGGTGCCGCGGGTTCGATCGCGAACCTCGAGGGAGGCGTGTTCTCGAACCCTCCGGTCGATCCCACCATCCAGTTCAATTGGCCCGTCGACAACCCGAGCCCGTCGCTTACCTGCGAGCCGGGGCACTACGCGGGAACGTTCACCGGGTTTTACGCCTCGTACCTCACGTTCGTCGGCGTGCCGATCCCCGTCGCGGGCAACGTCGATCTGCGGCTAGACCAGTCGAGCAACGGCGAATTTTATACGATCACCGACGGCACCGTTCAGGGGACGGTCGACGTCATTCTCGCGCAATACAAGTGCGACATCGTCGGCACGCTCGATTGCGCGCAGAAGAAGCTCGTGAACGGCCGGCTCGAGAACTGCACTTATTGCGTCGGCGTGTTTCTCGGTGACAGCGGCATCTGCGGCGGAGTGGAAGGTCACTTCGCGGGACCGCTCACGGCCGACTACGACGCGGCGAACCAGTCGTTCGAAAACGGCCTGTGGAAGGGCGTCGAACCGACCCCGACCGACTCCGGGATTTACGGCGGCTCGGGACAATGGACCGCCGCGTACACCGGACCCTGAGTTCGAAAAATCGACATTTGATGGAGCTCACACGCATGCGATCGCCATGGATCACGTTGCCTCTCTCGTTGGCTCTCGGATGCAGTTCGGCGGGAGCCGGAGCGAGCTCCGCGCCGATATCGACGAATCAAGGAGGGAGCGGCAATTCGACGAGCTTGCCGAGCGCCGGTAGCGGCAACGACAACGGCAGTGGAAACGCCGGCTCGACCGGGTTCTTCACGGTGCCCGAAGCCGGTTTGAACTCGCAGTTCGGCGGGTGTGCGACGGCGAGTGCCACCGCGACGCTCATTCCCGCGAATCTGCTCTTCGTGATCGACCGCAGCGGCAGCATGAACTGCAACGCGCCTCCGATCACGTCGTCGGCCGACTGCGAGGCCAGCGCGACGAAGGCCGACGCGAATTCGCCGTCCAAGTGGGAGACGGTGCGCGACTCGTTGAAGCAGGCGCTCACGACCTTGCCTCCGTCGACCGGCGTCGGCATCACGTATTTCAGTAATGACAACCAGTGCGGCGTTCAGTCGCAGCCGAACGTCGAGATCGCCCAGCTCGACGCCTCGCAGTTGAGCTCGCTCGACGCGAGCCTCGACGCGGTCAAGCCGAACGGCGGCACCCCGCTCGTCGGCGCGGTCGTGAAC
>DATBBD010000042.1:0-10946 GCA_036271175.1 Polyangiaceae bacterium
CGCACGATGACCCGCGACGGCGCGACGGAAGACGACGTGCTCGCGCGGATCCGCGCGCAGCTCCCTCTCGCCGAAAAAGCGTCGCGTGCAGACTACGTCATCGACAACGCCGGATCGCTCGAGGTGACGTTGGCTCGCGCCGATGACGTGCTCGACGCGATCTGTCGCGGGGCCGGCGTCGACGTGAGCCGCTATCCGCGCCTCTGATTCAGTGGGCGCGGGTCTCGCCCTTTCGCGCGCGGGCGGCGCGCAGGGTGTTGTCGAGCAGCATCGCGATCGTCATCGGGCCGACGCCGCCGGGCACCGGAGTCGCCGCGGACGCGACTTCGGAGACCGCGGCGAAGTCGACGTCACCGCACAGCTTGCCGTTTTCGTCGCGGTTCATCCCGACGTCGATGACGACCGCGCCGGGTTTCACGAAATCGCGTCCGATCATTTTCGCGCGACCCACCGCCGCGACGAGCACGTCGGCGTCGCGACAGACCTCGGCGAGGTTTCGGGTGCGCGAGTGCGCCATCGTCACCGTCGCGTTGCGAGAGAGGAGCAGAGCGGCCATCGGCTTGCCGACGATGTTGCTGCGCCCCACGACGACCGCGCGCGCGCCGTCGAGCTTCGCGCCGACTTCGTCGAGCATTCGGAGACAGCCGCGCGGCGTGCAAGGAACCAGGCCGTCGACTCCGGACCAGAGCGCTCCGACGTTGACGGCGTGAAATCCGTCCACGTCCTTGGCCGGATCGACGAGCGCGAGCACCGGCGCCGACGGCACGCCCGTCGGCAGCGGCAGCTGGACGAGGATGCCGTCGACGTCTTCTCGGCCGTTCAAGTCCGCGACCAGCGACAGGAGCACCTCGAGCGTGACGTCGCTCGGCAGCCGATGCACGACGCCCGAGAAATGTGCCTCTTTGGCGGCTTTTTCTTTGTTGCGCACGTACACGGCGCTCGCGGGATCCTCGCCGGCGAGCACGACGTGAAGGCCCGGCGCGCGCCCGTATCGCGCCGCGAACTCGAGGGCGCCCTGGGCTGCCTCCGCCCGAACCTTCTCAGCGATCGCCTTGCCGTCGATGATCTTGAACGCCACGATGCCGACGCCGTACCAGACCGCCCGGCGGCGCGCAAAGCGACCCGCCGGTTCGTCCATCGCGGCGCGCAAAGCGACCCGCTCGACGCCGCGGTTCGCGAGTTGACGAGC
Source organism: Polyangiaceae bacterium (assembly GCA_036271175.1). Classification (GTDB taxonomy): domain Bacteria; phylum Myxococcota_A; class Polyangia; order Polyangiales; family Polyangiaceae; genus DASZVB01. The sequence continues at coordinate 1,190 of DATBBD010000042.1, forward strand.
GCCGACCGGTCGGTTAGCGAGCGGCGTGGACGTCGGAGGAAAAACGGGCGACGGCGGCGAGCCGTTCGTGACGCTGGAGCGGGCCTTGCTCGTGTTCTTGCTGATCGGCTTCGTGCTCTGGCTGATTTTTGGGGTCCTGGGGTACGAGAAAGGCCATCCGCAGCTCACTGACAGCTGGGCCATCGGAACGGTCCGGCTGGTCGAGGTCAGTGTCGTGCCGGAGGACCGAGACGCGCTCGCGTGCGCGTCGGACACCGCTTACGGATCGCTCCGATGCCGCTACCACGCGGACGAGACCACGATCGATCCCGCGAACGAGCGCGACGTGATCCAGCCGCTGAACACGGTAAAAAACGAGCTCTTGCTCGGGGCCGGCTTGTGGAGCGACCTCGGAAGCTCGATCCCGGAAAAGGGACACCGCTTCACGGTGGCTTGCAACTTTCATGTCGAAGTGGTGCTGAGATCCGCCGCGCTTCGCTGGGCGCCCCACGGCGTGTTCTCGCCCCTGGCCCTCACCGCGGCGGCCGGGCATCTCACCGATTGCGTGATTCCGAAATGACGTCGCGACAGATGACGACGGCGCTCCTCTGCGGCCTCGTCCTTCTCGGGATCGTGCTCAGGGTTCACGCGCTCGCCGAGCCTTACCTCTTCACGTTCGATGAAGAGCTCTTCGCACGCAACGCCCACCGGTACTTGATCCGCTTGCAGGACCTGAACGACCACCCGCCGGCCGGCAAATTCTTCATCGCGCTGGGACTCATCCTCTTCGGCTACGGATCACTCGGCTGGCGTTTTGCGTCGTTGTGGTTCGGCATCTACACGATCGCGATCGGGTACTGGCTCGGTTCGGCGCTCTTTCGAGATCGCCGCGCCGGCTTCTTCGTCGGCGCATTCATGGCCGCCGACGGCTTCTTCATCGCCTATTCGCGCGCAGGGTTGATGGACGGCGTGCTCACGTGCTTCGTCCTTGCCACGATGCTCGCCGCGGTCGTCGCGCGCCGGCCTCGCGGCGTCGCGGTCGCCGCGGTGCTCTGCGGAATCGCGATGAGCGTCAAATGGAGCGGCGCGTTCGCGGTATTTCCCGCCGTCGCCGCGGTCTGGACGCTCGGGCGTGTGCCGAAATGGTGGGTGCTCCTCTTCGGTCTGGTGCCGCTGGTGCACTTGGCGATCTGGACGGCCGCGCTCGCCTGGACGGGGCAGCCCGCCGACCCCGCCTCGTTGTTCAAGGTCATGCACGACTTGTTTTGGCACCACGTCGAGCTCGGTAAGCACCACAACGGGCTCGCGTCGCCGTGGTATTCCTGGATCGTCCTTTACCACCCGATCGTGACGAAGCTGTCGTCACACGGGCTCGGGGCTCGATACTCGTCGAGCGTCGGGAACCTCGCGTTCGCGGTGGCGAGCGCACTCCTCGTGCTCGGCGTGCCGATCGCGGCGCTCGGGCTCGCGGTCTTCTCGCGATTCTCCAAGAAACCGCGGAACGTCGCGCCGCGCGCCGAGTGGACGCCCTACTTGCTCGGTGCGTTCGGGTGGTTCGCCATGCTGTCGCCCTGGACGGTGGGGCGCGGCGAGTTCACGTTCCACTATCACTATCTGCCGAGCTACGCCTTCGCGGTGGTGCTCCTCGGTGGCGCCGCTGCGCGGCTCGAACGCGTCCGCGCCAACGCCGTGTTCGGGTTCGTCCTCGCCTCGGCCGTGATCGCGCTCTACTTCGCGCCGGTGTGGGGCGAATACACGCTGAGCGAAGCCGCGGCGAACCGCAGGCTCGTGTTCAAGAACTGGCAGCCCTAGGAACCACTGGCGTCAGTTGGGGACGGTAACGTCCACCAGAGTGGTCGTACCGCTCGCGACGACGGCCGTGACGGAACCCGAAGCGCTCGTCGTCTGGAGTTGATACGGGATGGTCACCGTCGTCCCGGGGAGGGCGCTCGCCGCGACGTTGAACACGATCGCGACCCCGCGGGTCGCCGTCGCTCCGAGGGAATCGGTGTACGAGTTTCCTGCGTCGTACGCGGCCGTCGCGCCGGAGGGCGCCGTCACCTGGATGTTCGCGACTGCAGCGCCGGTCGTATCGGTAAAGCGCAAGATGACGTGTCCGCGGCTCGATTGGAGCGATTGCGTCGCCGAGAGCCCGCTCACGATCGTGTCCATCACGTTGTTCTCGACGAACGCGAGGTTCGCCGTTTTTTGGCCACGGGCGACGGCGGTGATCGTCGGCATGGCGTCGGCCGAGCCGGACGTCTTCACGAGACCGACCCACAACGTCGGGTCGGTCGGAACGGCGGTGAGCGCGAAGCTCCCGCCGGTGAACGACGTCTTCGCCGACGGGTTCGCTCCCTCGAGCGCCACGGTTCCGGAGCCGGTGAACACTTGGGTCGCGACGAAGGACTGATCGCTGAAGACGCCGACGGTCGCGGCGAATGCGCTCTTGCCGGCGTCGAGGACGGACGTCGTGCCGCCCGACGCGCTCGTCGTTCCGCCGGTCGCGCCGGAGTCACCGGACGAGCCGCCGCGCCCGCTGCTAATGCCGCCCGGGGATTCGTCGCACGCCGAGCTGTCGCACGCGCCGAGGAGCGGCGGTCGATCGTCTTTCTTGCAAGCGAGCGTGCAGACGAACGGAACGAGACACGCGACGAGAAGCCGCATCGTTCGAACAATACACGAAAACGAGCTAGCGGCCGCCGGACCGTGTCTAGCCGGCGTGCGCCCCTGCCGGCGACGCGGAAGTAGACGCACCACCTACGCCGGCACCGCCCGCCCCCTTCGGCTGCGCGAGCCGAGACAGGGCGCGGCGATGAACCGCATAGGCCAGCGCCGCGAGACCGATGCTGATCCACTGCGACGTGCTGAGCCCGAGCGCGCCGCCACGGTCGTCGCTTCTGACGAACTCGATGAGGAACCGCGCGATCGCGTAGAGGCCGATGAATCCGAGAAATACCTCGCCGTCGTAGCGTTTTTTGCCGTGCAAATAGAGGATGCAAAACGCGGCTATCGACAGCGACGCGAGCGATTCGAAAATTTGCGTCGGGTAGACGGGGAGCGACGCGACGAACTTCGACGCCAATAGTCCGTGCTTATTTTGCCATTCACTCGCCGGGCTGTCGGCCGGAAACACGAGCCCGAACGGATGCCCGGCCACGGAACCAAAACAGCACCCGGCCAGCAAGCACCCCATCCGCCCGAACCCGAGCCCGATGGGGACCGTCATGCCCGCGAGATCGGCGCCCTTCCAGAACGGAAAGCGGTCGTGCGTGAGCAGGTAATACGCCGCGGCCGTCGCGCCGATGAAGCCGCCGTAATACGTGAGCCCGCCGTTCCAGAACTTCGCCCACGCGAAGCAATCGGTCGTCTTCGCGACGCAGATCCCCTGCGCGGCGTTCCAGACGCCGTTGTATTCGGGGTTCATGCACTCGCCGTGACTGAGCTGCAGATTGACCGCGCCGGGGTTCGTGCAGAGGTGCACGTAGTCCCAGAAAAAGCCGTCGGCGAACACGTGGAGGATCCTCGCCCCCGCGACGCCCGCGATGAGCATGGCTAACCCCAAATCCACGAATACGTCCGGATCTTGTCCGATGCGCTTCGCGGTGAGCGCGCCGATCACCGTCGCGAACGTGAAGCCGACGAGGAGAAGGACGAAGTAGCTCGGAACGCCTTGATCGAGGAGCGAAAATAGACGGCCGTGCATGCGTCCTCGAATCGAGGTTCAGCCGGCGCTGGCGGCCGGCGCTTCCGCTTCTTCGGTGGCTTTCGGAGGCGGCGTTTTCGAGAACATCATGTCGATGGCCATGAGCGCGACGCCGGCGCAGATGCACATGTCGGCGACGTTGAACGTGGGCCAGTGATCGGTGACGTTCCACCCGGAGAACACCGCGGCGATCCCCTCGTTCATTTTGGTGATCCAATCGGCGCGATAGTCGACGAAGTCGACGACGCTGGTGCGAACGACGCGATCGGTGAGATTCCCGAGCGCGCCGCCGAGCACGAGCGGGAGCCCCCACTTGAGCGCGGTCTGTCCGATCGCGAGCCGGCTGTAGAGCGACACGATGAACACCACGGCCGCCGCGCTGACGCACAGGAAGAACGGACGCCGGAGCATCTCGTTCGCGTTCTGGAGCAAGCCCCACGCACCGCCGCGGTTGTACGCGAGCGCGAAGCTCAGGTGCTTTTCGACCAGCACGATGGCCGGATTGTGCGGTGAGCGCTTGCTGAGGACGATCTCGGCCCAGGCCTTGGTCGACACGTCCGCGAGGAGCGCCACCGCCGCGAGGGCGCCGAAGAAGACGTACGAAGGGCGCCCTGCCGCTTCGACGGGGACGGGGTGGGCCGTGGGCTCGGGGGCAGATTCGGTCTCGTTCATGCGTAGGCCGTTGTTATGGCGCTTTTCCGCGTCGCGGGACACCTTCTCGCCGCGACGGCTTCGCTTTCGAGGCGCACGAGGGCGTCGCGCCGCCGTTTACAAATCCCGCACATCCGTTTAGTGTTTTTTGGTGCCTGCCCCTCCCTGGTCCCACGAGGTCGGCGTCGAAAGCGTCGTTGCGCGGTGGCTCGCGTCGGGAACCGTACGCCCCTGCCTCGCCGCAGAACGGCTCATCGGCGAACGCGCCGCGGCGTACGCGGAGATTCCGCCGGCGCTCTCCGACGACGTCCGGGCGGCGCTCGCTCGGCGGGGGATCGAGTCGCTCTACACGCATCAGGCCGAGGCGATCGCCGCGGCGCTCGAAGGCCGCAACGTCGTGGTCGCGACGCCGACCGCGAGCGGGAAGAGCCTGTGCTTCCATCTGCCGGTCCTCGAGGCGCTCCGCAAAGAGCCGTCGGCGAGCGCGCTCTATCTCTATCCGACGAAGGCGCTGAGTCGCGATCAAGAGCACGCGATCCACGCGCTCATGGCCGACACCGGCGTGCCGATCCCTGCGATGGTCTACGATGGCGACACGCCGAGCGACGCGCGACGCGCGGTGCGCGAACGCTGCCGGCTCGTGCTCACCAATCCGGACATGCTCCACGCCGGCATCTTGCCGAACCACGCGCGCTGGGCAGCGATGTTCGAGGGCCTGCGCTACGTCGTGCTCGACGAGATGCACACCTATCGCGGCGTATTCGGGTCGCACATGGCCCACGTCGTCGCGCGCCTCCGCCGCGTCGCGCGCTTCCATGGTTCGAACCCGACGTTCGTGTGCGCCACCGCGACGATCGGCAACCCGCGCGAACACGCCGCACGGCTCCTCGGCGTTCCCCCGGAAGACATCGCGCTCGTCGATCGCTCGGGCGCGCCGTCGGCGAGCCGTCAATTTCTCCTCTACAACCCGCCGATCGTGAACGCCGAGCTCGGCATTCGCGGCAGCTCACTGAAGCACGCGGTGCACCTCGTCGCGGATCTCGTGTGCGCGAAGGTCTCGACCATCGTGTTCGGCCAATCGCGAAACAGCGTCGAGACGATGCTCAAATACCTCCGCGAAGAATGCCGCGGCTTGGTTCCCGAGGACGCGATCATGGGGTATCGCGGCGGCTATCTCCCCGAGACGCGCCGCAAGATCGAAGAGGGCCTGCGAAACGGGAACATCCGGTGCGTGGTCGCGACGAACGCCCTCGAGCTCGGCATCGACATCGGTGAGCTCGACGCAGTGGTCTGCGTTGGGTATCCGGGCTCGGTGGCCGGCACGTGGCAGCGGTTCGGGCGCGCCGGTCGACGCGGCTCGAAGAGCATCGCGCTCCTCGTCTGTTCGAGCGGCGCGCTCGATCAATTCCTCGCGCGCGAGCCCGAATATCTCTTGAAGATGAACGCCGAAGAGGCGCGCATCGATCCGAGCAACGTCGAGATCCTCGTGCAGCACCTCAAATGCGCGGCGTTCGAAGCGCCGTTTCAAGTCGGAGAAGCCGGGCGCGAGGGCCCAGCCTCGGAATCGTACGCGACACTCGACCCCGGCGCGACGCGCGAAGCGCTCGACTACCTCGAGCGCGGCGGCCTCGTCCACGCTTCGGGCGGTCGTTATCACTGGGTGTCCGACGCTTATCCGGCGACGAACGTGTCCCTGCGCATGGTCGGATGGGACAACTTCGTCATCATCGATCTCGACACGGGTAAATCACTCGCCGAGCTCGATTGGCGCTCCGCACACACCATGCTCCACGAGCAAGCCATCTATCAGCACGACGCCGAGCAGTACCAAGTCGAGCGGCTCGACTACGACGACCACAAGGCGTACGTCCGAAAAGTCGTCCCGGACTATTTCACGACCGCGCTCACCTATCGGACCGTCGAGGTCCTCGACGAAAGTGGCGGCGCTGCGCTCGGCCCGACGATGATCGGCTACGGCGACGTCAAGGTCGTCGAGCGCGTCACCGGTTACAAGAAGGTGAAGTTTTTCACGCACGAGAACGCGGGCTACGGCGACGTGCACCTGCCCGAGATCGAAATGCACACGACGAGCTTCTGGCTCACGGTGCCGGAAGCACTCACCGAGCGCTTCGACGAACCGCGCGCTGCGATCGTGGCGGCGCTTCGCGGCGCGGGGGTCGCGCTCGAGACCGTCGCGACGCTCGCGCTCATGTGCGAGCCCTCGGACATCGGTCGGACCTTGGGTGACGGCGCGGGCGGTGACGGTGAGGGCCTCCCGCCGGGACGCAATCCGCATTCGGGTCGGACGGGTGGGTTCGACCCGACGTTGTTCCTGTTCGACGCCGTGCCCGGCGGCGTCGGGCTGGCGCAACGGATCTTCGAGCGCGCCGCCGAGCTCGTCGAATCCGCCCGCGCGCTCATCGCGAGCTGTCCATGTGAAGCGGGATGCCCTGGGTGCATCGGGCCGGGCGAGGCACGCTCGAGAAAGCTGCTCGCGCTCGGGCTACTCGAAATCGTCGGCGAATCGAGCCAGATGAAGAGACCTTCTGACTTACACCGTGTCGCCGCGAACCCCTGAGTAACTCTTCGCCGGCCGCGGCCTATACTGTTTGCCGTGCGCCTTCCGTCTGGGTCGATCGTCCTCGCGCTCTCTCTACCCGTTCTCGCGACCGTTGCGTGCATCGCACAAGGCGAAGGGGTCTTGCACCTCCGCGATCATGGCGACGCGGGGCCCCCTGCGGTGACGTTCCTCGACGCGAGCTCGCCCGGAAGCTTCGACGCGGGCTTGCCGCAAGTCGCGCCGCACTCGGTCGTCGCGGTCGATCCGGCGCACGGCGCGTTCACCGGTGGAGGGCGAGCCGTCGTTCGCGGCACCGGGTTCACGAGCACCGTACGCGTCTGGTTCGGCGCGAACGAGGTGCCGTCGACCGACGTCGTGCCGCTCGATCCCGCGCACGTCCAGGTCGTCGTTCCCGCGGGCGCGCCGGGCCTCGTCGACGTCGCGACGCAAAATGGCGGCGACGGCTCGACGCGCACGACGTTGCCTCAGGGCTATCTCTACGACTCGTTCTACGTCACGCCGTCGACCGGACCCGTAGCGGGCGGCACCCTGGTTCGTCTCTTCGGCGACGGCACACATTGGGACGCCGCGACGACCGTGCTCATCGACGGCGTGTCGTGCACCGGCGTCACGGTCGGCGTTGCTGCGGGCGCGGACGGGGGCGCTCTTGGCGCGACGGACACGCTGAGCTGTCGCACACCGCCCGGCACCGAGGGCTCGAAAACCGTGCGCGTCGTCACTGCGAGCGGCGGGACGGATTTGCAGGACGGATTCGTGTACGGCGACAGCGACAACGGCTTCTCCGGCGGGCTCAGCGGAAACCCACTCGGCGCGACGCTCAAGGTGATCGCTCTGAACTCGTTCACGAGTACGGCGATCGCGTCGGCGAAGGTCGTGCTCGGCACCGACGTGTCCGCCGCGGGGGTCTACACGGCCGATCAGAACGGTGTCGTCGTCGCGACGCGCCCGAACCTCGGTCCGACGGTAACGGTCACCGTTGCCGGCCATTGCTTCAGTCCGACGACGTTCGTGGACGTCCCGGTGGACACGGTAACGGTCTACCTCGATCCGATCCTCTCGCCGACGTGCGTCGCCAACGGGCAACCGACGGGAGTCGGAACCGGCGGCGGAACGCTCGTGCCGCGCGCCACCGTGAAGGGCCAAATCGTGTGGCCGAACGGCATCGAGTTTCAGCGCGGTCCCTGGGCGATCCCGTTTCCTTCGGTGGCCGACGCGGCTTCCGGCATTCGCCGAGTCGCATACATTTTCGAGCTCGGACGAAGCCTCACGCAGGGGTTCCGCCTGCCGTCCGCGAGTTCGGGGGTCACGCCCGAGGCCGACGGAGACGTGGGCTACGATTTTTCGACGAGCACCAGCGTCGGGACACCGACCTTGTACGCCCTCGCGGGGATCGAAGATCGCTCGGCGAGCCCGCCGCTCTTCACCGCGTATGCCATGGGCATCACGCCGGGCGTCGTCACGCAATCAGGCGCGACGGTCAACGACGTCCTGATCCCCATGAACATCCCGCTCGATCACGCGATCGCGCTCGACGTGGAAGGACCGAGTCCTACCCCGCGCGGCCCGGACGGCGTCCAGGCCACCGTCGGCGTGCGCGTGAGCACGAACGGCTTCGTGATTCTCCCGATCGGAACCGCGAGTGCACTCTTGCCCGCCACGGCGCCGCTGTCGTTCGTCGGTCTTCCACCGCTCGTCAACGGCCTCGAGCGAGCCCGCTACGAAATGACCGCGACGGCGTCGACCGGCGACAGTCATTCTCCGCCGCTCTCCGTGCTCGCCGATTTCGCGACCACCACCGCGGGCACGACCGTGACGCTCGGCGGGTTCGTCCAGGTCCCGGTCCTCGACGCACCGGCATCCAACTCCGACTGGAACGGCCAAGACCTAGCCGTGAGCGCCGCGCCCGGCGGCGCCGCGCCGGATCTCACCTTATTTCAGATTCAGAGCGACGGCGGGCTCTCGACGTGGACGGTCGTCGCCCCCGGCGCGAAAGCGTCGTTCTCGCTCCCCGATCTGTCGTCCCTCGGTGACGTGGGTCTCACCCCCGGTCCGGTCACCCTCAGCGTGACGCGTGCGCAGATCAACGGCTTCGACTACGGCGCGCTGACGGACAACGATCTGACGACCGCGGGCTACACCGAGTACGCGACCGACGTGTTCCAGGCGCACTACTAGGATGGTCCGCTTCAGCGAAGCCGATCCGCGCGATGCGCGTCCGACGGAGACGCGTCGCCGTCGCGCGACGCTCCGAGGGCTGGCGCTCGCGTTCGTCGTCGCGCTCGGCGCGAGCGGATGCCTCGAACGCGGCGATCGCTGGATCCCGAGCACCACGGCCGCAGTCGTGGCTCCCCCGCCGTGCACGGTCGGCGCGGAGCAATGCAACGACACTCTTCAGCGCTGTGAAAAGGGCAAGGACGGCCCGTCGTGGCAAGTGGTCGACGATTGCCCTTCACGCGGCCTCGTGTGCGCGCCGGGGATTCTCGCGTGCACGACGTGCGTCCCGCAAACGACACGATGTAGCGGCGCGACCGTCGAGCGCTGCTCGGACGACGGCTCGACCTACGCCGTCGCCCAGACCTGCGACACTGACGAGGGCGATTCGTGTCGCGACGGCGTGTGCGTGAACCTCTGCGCGGTCGCCGCGCAGGATCTGAGCAACGTCGGGTGCGAGTACTGGGGCGTCGATCTCGACAACGCCGACATCGACGACACGTTGAACGCCGCGGCTCAACAATACGCCATCGTCGTCAGTAACCCGGAACCCGACGTCGCGGCGAAGGTCACCGTCGAACAAGACGACTCGAGCCCCGGCCAGACGAACGCGCCCTACGTGATCGCGA